>SLLK01000246.1 GCA_007134115.1 Gammaproteobacteria bacterium
ATCAGTTCGTGGTTGTAGCGATCCACGAAATTGCGCTCCATATCGAGCACGAAGGCGAAGCCGCCGGTCATTCCGGCGCCGAAGTTCAGGCCGGTGGAGCCGAGCACGACGACGACGCCGCCGGTCATGTACTCACAGCCATGGTCACCGACACCCTCGACCACCGCATGGGCGCCCGAGTTACGCACGGCGAAGCGTTCGCCGGCCTGCCCGGCGGCAAAAATGTGCCCCCCGGTGGCGCCGTACAGGCAGGTGTTGCCCATGATGACCGTGTCCTGGCCACGGTAGCTCACGTCGCTGCCGGGGTGGATCACGATGCGGCCGCCGGTCATACCCTTGCCCACGTAATCGTTGGCATCACCTTCAAGGTGCAGGTTGAGCCCGCCGGCGTTCCATACGCCGAAGCTCTGCCCCGCGGTCCCCTTGAGATAGACGTTCAGGGGCTTGTCGGCCATCCCCTGGTTGCCGTGGCGGCGGGCGATTTCGCCGGAGATGCGCGCGCCGATGGAGCGGTTGTTGTTTTGCACCTTGTAGTGATACTCGCCGCCGCTCTGGTTTTCGATGGCAGGCAGCATGTCGGCAACCATCTGCTCCGCAAGCTCGCCCTTGTCGAAGGGCTCGTTGTGCGGCGCCAGGCAGTACTGGGGCTGGTCCTTGCTCAGGCCGTCGGTGGACAGCAGCGGTGTCAGGTCCAGGCTCTGCATGCGGGGTGTTTCACCCGGCAGTATGTCCAGCAGGTCGGTACGCCCGATCAGATCGGTCAGGGAGCGTACCCCCAGCCTTGCCATCCACTCGCGGGTATCCTGCGCCACGAACTTGAAGAAGTTGATGACCATCTCGGGCAGGCCGATAAAGTGCTTGAAGCGCAGCACCTTGTGCTGGGTAGCCACGCCGGTGGCGCAGTTGTTGAGATGGCATACACGCAGGTACTTGCAGCCCAGCGCCACCATGGGCGCGGTACCGAAACCGAAACTCTCGGCGCCCAGGATGGCCGCCTTGATGACGTCCAGCCCTGTCTTGAGGCCGCCGTCGGTTTGCAGCCGCACCTTGTCACGCAGGTCATTGGCGCGCAGCGTCTGATGCGTTTCGGACAGGCCCAGTTCCCACGGTGTGCCGGCATAGCGCACCGAGGTCAACGGGCTGGCGCCGGTGCCCCCGTCGTAACCGGAAATAGTGATCAGGTCGGCATAGGCCTTGGCCACGCCCGCCGCCACTGTGCCTACCCCGGGCTCGGCCACCAGTTTCACCGATACCAGCGCCTGCGGATTGACCTGTTTGAGATCGAAAATCAGCTGTGCCAGATCCTCGATGGAATAGATGTCATGGTGCGGCGGCGGCGAAATCAACGCCACGCCGGGCTTGGAATAGCGCAGCCGGGCAATCATTTCATTGACTTTATGCCCCGGCAGCTGGCCGCCTTCGCCCGGCTTGGCGCCTTGTGCCACCTTGATCTGCAGCACGTCGGCGTTGGTCAGGTAATGCGGGGTGACGCCGAAGCGGCCCGAGGCCACCTGCTTGATTCTGGAGGTGCGCTCGGTGCCGTAGCGTTCCGGGTCCTCGCCGCCCTCACCCGAGTTGGAGCGCCCGCCGATCCGGTTCATGGCAATGGCCAGCGCTTCATGGGCTTCAGGCGACAGTGCGCCCAGCGACATGCCGGCACTGTCAAAGCGCGTCAGGATTTCGTCCAGCGGCTCGACCTTGTCGATGTCGATGGGCGTGACGTCTTCCTCGCGCAGACGCAACAGATCACGCAGCACGGTGACCGGGCGCTGGTTGACCAGGTCCGCGTATTCCCGGTACGTGTCGTAATCGCCGCTTTGCACCGCAGCATGCAGGGTGCCGATCACATCCGGGTTGTAGGCGTGATATTCGCCGCCATGCACGAACTTGAGCAGTCCGCCCTGTTCCAGCGGTACGCGGGGGTTCCAGGCGGCCCACGCCAGGCGTGCGGCGTCGTCCTGCAGATGCTCGAAGCGCGCGCCCTGTATGCGGCTGACGGTGCCGCTGAAGCACAGGTCGACGATCTCGTCGTGAAGGCCAACGATCTCGAACAGCTGGGCCCCGCGATAACTGGCGATGGTGGAGATGCCCATCTTGGAGATGATCTTGTACAGACCCTTGTTAATGCCCTTGCGGTAATTGCCCGCCAGGCGCTCGGGGTCATCGATGGCGATCTCGCCGGTGCGCAGCAGATCATGCAGGCATTCATGCGCCAGCCAGGGGTAAATGGCGGTAGCGCCGTAGCCCAGCAATACAGCGAAATGATGCGGGTCTCGTGCGGTGGCGGTCTCAACGATGATATTGGCGTCCGTGCGCCGGCCTTCACGCACCAGGCGATGATGCACCGCGCCGGTGGCGAGCAGGGCGTGGACGGGCAACTGATCGCGATCCACATCACGATCAGACAGCACCAGCATGACCTTGCCGGCGTCCAGCGCTGTGGCCGCGCGTTCGGCGATATCCTCGATGGCTTCCTGCAGAGGGGTGTTGAGCGGATAGTTAAGGCTGATCACCTCATGCGCGTAGCCCGGTTGTTCCAGCGCCAGGATTTCACGGAACTTGCCCTCGGAGAGCACGGGAGAATCGATCAGCAGCCGCTCGGCATGCTCGGCGGTTTCCTCGAATACGTTCATCTCCGAGCCCAGGCAGGTTTCCAGCGACATCACCAGCTGCTCGCGCAGCGGATCAATGGCGGGGTTGGTGACCTGCGCAAACTGCTGGCGGAAGTAATCGAACAGCGAACGTGCGCGGCGCGACAGCACCGGGAACGGTGTATCGTCGCCCATCGAACTGATGGCCTCCTGGCCGGCCTCGGCCAGCGGGCGCAGCACCTGGTCGCGCTCCTCGAAGCTCACACCGAACAGCTTTTGGCATACCTGCAGGCGACGCGGGTCCAGCGGTTCGGTGGACAGCGTGTTGTCCGCCAGCGTGGATTCCACCCGCCGCGCATGGTCGCGCAGCCAGCGCTTGTAGGGCTGGCGCTGCTTGAGCATGTCGTCGATCTGGGTCGGCAGCAGGATGTCGCCATTGCTTGTATCCACGGCAAACATCTCGCCGGGCTTGAGGCGACCCTTTTCCACCACATCGGCGGCGTCGTAATCGTAGACACCCACTTCCGAGGCCAGGGTGATGTGGCGATCACGCGTTATCACGTAACGCGCCGGGCGCAGACCATTGCGATCCAGGGAACATGCGGCGTAGCGTCCGTCGGTGAGTACGATACCGGCAGGCCCGTCCCACGGCTCCATGTGCATGGAGTTGTACTCGTAGAAAGCGCGCAGGTCCGCATCCATGGTGTCGATGTTCTGCCAAGCCGGCGGGATCAGCAGGCGCATGGCGCGGAAGATGTCCATACCGCCTGCCAGTAGCAGTTCGAGCATATTGTCCAGGCTCGAGGAGTCGGAGCCTTCCAGCGAGACCAGTGGCTGTATTTCGTCCAGCTCCGGGATTAAAGGCGTGCTGAACTTGCCGCTGCGTGCTACCGCCCAGTTGCGGTTGCCCATGATGGTGTTGATTTCGCCGTTGTGAGCCAGGTAGCGGAACGGCTGGGCAAGCCGCCACTGCGGCCAGGTGTTGGTGGAGAAACGCTGATGAAAGACGACCAGCGAGGAACTCATGCGCTCATCGCCCAGATCCAGGTAGAAGGCCGGCAGGTTGGAGGGCATCACCAGGCCCTTGTAGGCGATAACGTCTACCGCCAGGCTGGGCATGTAGAAGACCGGGTCCTCGGCTTCCAGCGCTTTCTCCGCGCGGCGGCGCGCCACATACAGGTGACGCTGGAAGGTGGCGCGGTCCATGTCGGACGGCGCGTTGACGAATACCTGTTCAATACACGGCAGTGTCTTGAGTGCTTCTTTACCACAGGCTTCGGGATCAGTCGGCACCGCGCGCCAGCCGGCGAGCTCCAGTCCCTGCAGTGAGAGTGCTTCGGCCACGCTTTCACGGGCCTTGTCGGCCAGTTTGCTGTCGTGGTTGAGAAACACCAGGCCGGCCGCGTAGTGTTCGCCGAGCGTGATATTGTTCTCGGCGGCCACGGCGCGCAGGAAAGCGTCCGGCTTCTTCATCAGCAGCCCGCAACCGTCGCCGGTCTTGCCGTCGGCGGCCACGGCGCCACGATGCGTCAGGCGCACCAGCGCCTTGATCGCAGTTTGCACCAGCCAGTGACTGGGCTCGCCATCCATCTGGGCGATCAGGCCGAAACCGCAATTGTCGCGCTCGAATGACGGGCGGTAGAGACCGGGATACTTCTTGTTCATGACTGACTCACTCAGGTTGCCGGCGCTGGCGGGCATGACTGCATGCCGGGTGATTGTCAGAATGCTTTGTCGGCAGTTCCGTCGACCGGGCCAGGAGGCTGCGCCGCCTTTCCCCACCGGTGCAGCTGGTCCTCGCCGTCGTATTGGGCAGCCGCGTCCCGCCTGGAGTTCCGGCGGATCCGTCATGGCGAAAGGGAATCGGCTGACGGGCTTAAGTGGTGAGCCCCGGCATCTCCGGATCGCGGTTGTGTGCCGCCGTCTGCCGGGCAACCCGGGTTGCGCCGGTGCCAGCGGCGCGCGCGGCCAAACGACCTGCCAGTATAGCCAGCACGCTGCCGTCGATCAATCCGGAAGCAGCCTTATGGCGTGTCTTGCCCGGTCGGGCGCAGGCTTCGTCCGGGGTCGAGGCGGGATCACTGTTTCTGCCACAGCGGCTTGATTCAGGTGCGCGCGCGAGGGTCGTGCAGGCGTTCGTCTTCTTCTATGGCATAACGGTCTGTCATGCCGGCGATGTAGTCGGCCACGGCGCGGGCCAGTCCGGCTTCACCCCGGGTGTCTTTTTGCGCCTGGGCGCGCGAGAAGGCTTGCGGCGGGAGTAACAGGGGGTCGCGCATGAACGACTCGAACAGGCGCCGTATCACTTCGGCAGCTTTGGTTGTCATTCGGTGCACCCGGTAATGTCGATACAGGTGTCGATACAGGAATTGCTTGAGTTCGCGATTGCGCCGGGCCAGCCCCTCGCTGAAGGCGATGATCGGTGCGTCTGCCCGGCGTACCGCGTCTATATCGCGCGGATCGAGCTGTGCTGCGCGCGCCTCGCTGGTGGCGATCAGATCGGCCACCATGCCGCCAATCATGCCGCGCACAATTTCGTTGATCAGGCGTCGCCCCTCCAGATCGGCGTGCCGTCGGCGCACCCGTTCGTAGTGGTCATTGAACAGCGCCAGTTCGCGCAGCGCCTCGATCGTGATCAGCCCGGCGCGCAGACCGTCGTCAATATCATGGTTGTTGTAGGCGATTTCGTCGGCGAGGTTGGCCAGCTGCGCTTCGGCGCCCGGTTGCAGGCCCTCGATGAAGCGTTGACCGAGTTCACCCAGGTTTCGGGCATTGTTGCGGGAACAGTGCTTGAGAATGCCTTCGCGCGTCTCGTAGGTCAGATTGAGGCCGTCGAATGCAGCGTACTTCTGTTCCAGTTCGTCGACCACGCGCAGCGATTGCAGATTGTGCTCGAAGCCGCCCCACGGCTGCATACAGTGGTTCAGAGCGTCCTGTCCGGCATGACCGAAGGGGGTATGACCCAGATCGTGGGCCAGGGTGATGGCTTCGGTAAGATCCTCGTTGATGCACAGCGCGCGGGCGACGGTACGGGCGATTTGCGACACTTCCAGCGAGTGGGTCAAGCGCGTGCGGAAGAGGTCGCCCTCGTGGTTGACGAAGACCTGGGTTTTGTACTCCAGGCGACGGAAAGCCGCGGCATGAATGACCCGGTCGCGGTCGCGCTGGAACTCGCTGCGGTGCTGCGGTGGTGCTTCGGCATGGCGTCGCCCACGGCTGTGCGCGGGGTGTGCCGCCCATGCGGCGAGCCGTGCGTCGGCTGGCTGGTCCCTCATGCAGCGCGCCTGAAGCCTTCCAGGGTGGCGCGCAACATGGCCGGGTCGAAATCGGCGCGCACCCGGGCGTTGCCGATGGCGTCGAGCAATACCAGCCGGAGCTGTCCGGCCAGCACCTTCTTGTCGCTTGCCATGAGTTCAAGAAATGCGTCTGCATCCATGCCGGCTGGGGCGGCCACCGGTAATCCGGCCGCCTCGAGCAAGGCCTTGATGCGCGCCACGTCTTGCGTGCTTATGTTGCCCATGCGACAGGACATGTCGGCAGCCATGAGCATACCCGCGGCCACCGCCTCGCCATGCAGCCAGGTCCCGTAGCCCGTACCTGTTTCAATGGCATGACCAAAGGTGTGCCCCAGGTTGAGCAGGGCGCGACGTCCCGCTTCACGTTCGTCTTCGGCGACGATGGCGGCCTTGGTCAGGCAGGAAACCTCAATAGCGTGCATCAGTGCCTGTTCGTCCCGTGCCAGCAGCCGCGGCATGTTGGCCTCGAGCCAGCTCAGGAATTCCGCATCGGCAATCAGCCCGTACTTGATGACCTCGGCCAGTCCGGCACGCAGCTCCCGCTCGCCCAGGGTGTCCAGTACGCCAATGTCAGCGATGACCCCCAGCGGTTGATGGAAGGCGCCGATCATATTCTTGCCGCGCGGGTGGTTGACGCCGGTCTTGCCGCCCACCGATGAGTCGACCTGCGCCAGCAGCGTGGTGGGCACCTGGATCAGGGCCACGCCGCGCTGATAACACGCGGCGGCAAAGCCGGCGACATCGCCGATCACGCCGCCGCCCAGGGCGACTACGGTGCAGTCGCGGCCAAAGCGGTGGGCCATCAGGGCGTCCAGTATCTGCTCCACGCTGGCCAGGGTCTTGTGGCTCTCACCGTCGGGCAGCACGACCGTGGCGACCTCGCGGTCGGCTTCCCGCAGGCTGCCTGCCACGCTGTCCAGATACAGCGGAGCAACGGTCTCGCTGGATACAATCATGACCTGGCGGCCGCGCAGACAGGGCAGCCACAGCGCCTGCTGTTGCAACAGGTCTCGACCGATATGGATGGGGTAGCTGCGGCTACCCAGCTCGACATTGAGTGTGCGCATGTTTTGATTGCCGGTAGTCGTCTGGACGCGGGCTATTATCGCACAGCGCCCCTGTTCTGGCCTGCGTGCTGCGGGTCAACCGGTGCTGGCAGGTGTGCCGCGGTCCTGCAGGCGCTCAAGGATCTCACGTGCTACGGCGCGGGCCTGGCGGCCGTCGGATTCCACAACGAGGTCTGCGATCTCGCGGTATAGCGGGTCCCGTTCCGCCATCAGGTCGCGCAGGCGCGTATCCGGGTCGGCACAGTCGAGCAGCGGCCGGTGTCGGTCATGCCGGGTGCGGGCCTTCTGTGTGGGCACGTCGGCGTGAAGATAGATGACCACCCCGCGGCCGGACAGCAGGCGACGGTTGTCGTCACCCGTGACAATGCCGCCGCCGGTCGCCAGCACAATGCCGTCCCGGTCCGACAGCTCCTCCAGTACGCGGCTTTCGCGGCGGCGGAAACCGGCCTCGCCTTCTTTCTCGAAAATAAAGGGGATGTCCACACCGGTGCGGTGCTCGATCTCGTGGTCCGTGTCGGCGAATTCGAGGCCCGCCAGGCGAGCCAGTTGCCGCCCGACGGTGGTCTTGCCGGCGCCCATCGGCCCGACGAGGAAAATTCGCGATGGCAGTCGCATTGTCGGGTTACTCCATTACGCTGGGCCGCGGCGACTGTGCACAGTCGCC
>SLLK01000380.1 GCA_007134115.1 Gammaproteobacteria bacterium
CTGCGGGCCAGCGCCTTGTCCAAAGCCTTCAGCGACACGCAGAGAGCGCGTCAACCGGCCAGGCAGGACACTACAACCAGCCTTCCCTGCGCACAGCGCCTTGCAGCCTGGACGCGACAGGGCCCGCTGAGACGTGACGAATAGATCAGCGTTTCCTTAAAGGGTAAAAACGGGCGGCAGATAGTGGTCTGCCAGCAGGAAGGTAAACAGACCGAGAAGGTATGTAATCGAATAACCGAAGGTTTTCATCGCCAGCGCGTCGGTGGGACGGCGCCTGAGAGCCAGCGCGTAATACAGGAAAACACTGCCCAGCCCCAGCGCTCCGAGCAGATAGACAATACCGCTCATACCCGTCACCCAGGGCAGTATACTGATCGGTAATAGCAGAATGGTGTAAAGCAGAATATGCAGGCGCGTGAATTCGTTGCCATGGGTCACCGGCAACATGGGAATATCCACCGCGGCATACTCATCCTTGCGGGCAATGGCCAGTGCCCAGAAGTGCGGCGGGGTCCACACGAAGATAATCAGAAACAGCAGCAGGGCATGGCCGTGCAGCTCGCCGGTCACAGCGGTCCAGCCCAGCACCGGCGGCGCAGCGCCCGCGGCGCCGCCGATGACGATATTCTGCGGGGTCGCCCGCTTGAGATAGACGGTGTAGATGACTGCGTAACCAATCAGCGAGAGCAGCGTCAGCCAGGCGGTCAACGGGTTGACCAGCAGCGCCAGCATGGCCATGGCCGTGGCACCCAGTACCAGCGCGAATACCAGGCTGGGCCACAACTGCAGACTGCCTGTGGGCAAGGGGCGGCCGCGGGTCCGCGCCATCTTTGCGTCTACCTGGCGATCAAGAATATGGTTGATTACCGCTGCCGATGAAGCAGCCAGACCGATGCCCAGGGTGCCATACACCAGCGCATCCCAGGGCACCATGCCCGGGGTGGACAGAAACATCCCGACCACCGCGGTAAACACGATCAGCGCCACTACCTTGGGCTTGGTCAGCTCATAGTAGCTGAGCATGGTCCGCGCCAGTGTCATTCAGCCTCCCGCGGCGGGTGAAGTGTTGCGCGTGCGCAACACATGATTGACCAGCAACATGGCCAGCAGCAGTAATGCAGCGCCGGCATTGTGGACCGTTGCCAGCCACAACGGCAACTGCCACAGCACGGTGTAGATACCCACCAGCAACTGGAACACCAGTGCGCCGGCAAGTATACCCCCGGCCAGGCGAACCTGCGGGAAATGACCACGCCAGGCCAGCGCGAAGGCCAGTGCGCCCACGTACAAGGCGGTCACCACCGCGCCGATACGGTGCGCCATATGAATGCCGACCCGCGCCTCGCCGTCGAGTACGCCGCCTTCATAGTTCACGCCCAGTTCACGCCAGAGCACAAACCCTTGCCCGAAATCAGCCGGCGGCCACCACTGCCCCTGACAGAGCGGGAAATCCGGGCAGGCCAGGGCCGCATAATTGGTGCTGGTCCAGCCGCCGAGGGCAATCTGCACGGCGACGACCGCCACACCGATCAGCGCAGCCAGGCGCAGACGCGGAAACGGCGGTCGTTGTGGCGGGGCCAGATAGTTACCGTGGCGCAGCACCAGCCAGCCGAGCAGGCCCAGAATGGTCATGCCGCCCAGCAGGTGAGCGAGCACAATAGCCGGCTTGAGCAACATGGTGACGGTCCACATCCCCAGCAGGGACTGGAAGATGACCAGCCCCAGCAAGGTCAGCGGCACGCCCACGGGTTGCTCAGGCAAGCGGCGATGACGCCAGCTCACAATGGCCAGGAAGAGGATAGCCAGGCCCAGGATACCGGCGGCGTAGCGATGAATCATCTCGATCCACGCCTTGTGGGTTTCTACCGTCCAGCCGGGAAAAGCCTGCTCCGCCTGCTGAATCTGTTCGGCCTGTTGCGGCGCCGTGAGAAAGCCGTAACAGCCGGGCCAGTCCGGACAGCCCAGGCCGGCATCGGCAAGCCGCGTGAAGGCACCCAACACCACCACCACAAAGGTAAGCAGCAGCGCGCCGAAAGCAATACGGTGGAACCATGTCTGACGCATCAAAGTTAGCCTATTCTGGAAACACGCAAAAGATGCTTGAGGTCATCGCGGAGGTCTCGTGGATCCACCTCCGGACTGAAACTCATGATGACGTTACCCAGCGGATCGACGATATAAATGCGGCGCGCATCAAGGGGGTCCTCGTCCGCGTGGCGGAAGGACTCCAGCAGGGATCCATCCTCGGCGATCCGGGCCACGGTCAAATCCGGGTGGCCCTCGATCCGCGCCTCCAGTGTCCCGGCATCAGGCAACTCCACCAGGGCGTAGAGGCGTTGCACCCGCTGCATGTCGCGCCCCAGCGCGGTGCGGATCTGGCGACTGAAATACAGGCGGCTCTCACACACTTCGTCGCACTCGGCGCCGCCTGCATACACCATGGTCCACTGGCCCTGAAAGTACGCCTCATCAAGGACCGCGCCATCCGTCGCCTGAAGCCGCACATCAGACAGCGGACGCGGCGGATCGAACAGTTCACCGTGGCTGCCCCCGCCGGCACCGGCCGGGCGCCACTGATCCACGTTGGCGTACCACACCCAGGCCACGACCAGCGGACCCAGGAAACACAGCGCCAGCAGGACCAGTTTCAGGCGCGAGATCAACAGGGCTCTTCGGGAATCACTCATCAGGACTCTCTCGCCGCCGGCGGCGGCTGTTGACTATGACATAGATGGCCAGCAATGCAGCCGTCAACGCGAACCACTGCAGGGCGTAGCCATAGTGGCGCGCCGGTCCGGGAACCGCAGGCCGCCAGTCGCGGCGGTAGCCGTGTGGATCTTCGGCATCAAGCAGCAACATCAGAGGCGCGACGGGCTCATCCAGTGCTGCGGCAATATCTTCCGGCTCGGGATAATGCACCAGGCGGGGCCAGCCCGGTTCCATACTGGCCTGACCAAGGCGCAGACCCGGCTGCGGAAATCGGCGCAACAGCCCTCTCACCTGGAGTCGCTCACCGGTGACCGAAACATCCGGCAGGTCCTGCCGGGTCCGCCCCTGCGCCCGCCACCCGCGGTTCACCATGAGCACCGTGCCATCGGTCATCCGCAGCGGCGTCAGTACTTCGTGGCCGGGTTCCCCGTTACGCACCTGGTTGTCGAGCAGGAACTGGCGTTGCGGTTCGTAACGACCGCTGACTGCCACCGGCTCGTACAGGGGCCCGTCCGTTGCCGCGATGGTCGCGAGGTCGCCTCGGGTGGCAATGGTTGCGCTCGGCGATTCGACCGCCCGTGCAAACCGGTCAAACAGCGCCTCTTTCTGCGCGGCGCGATCGAGTTGCCACAGCCCCAGCCAACTCATCACCAGTGCGAGGACGAGGGTAGCCACAGTCGGCCACAGACCGGGGCTGAACTGCCAGCGCGCACTCATCGGCACCCCGCGCGGGCCAAAACAGCCCCTGCAGAAGCCTGCGCGCACAGGTTAGAATAGGACCTCCGAAGCAACCCCGGCGGACCTCCGACCATGCTGATCAAGATTCTGATCGTCCTCGCCCTGCTGGCAATTGTCATCAGCCTTGCATCGGGATTCTTTTCCCTGATGCGCGATGAGAGCACGTCGCGCTCGCGCGCCACGGTGCGCGCCCTGACCTGGCGCATTGGTCTGTCCATCGCCCTGTTCGTGCTCATCATGCTGGGCCTCGCCACGGGGGTCATCGAAAGCAACCCTTCCCCCTATCTGACCACGACCAACGGCTAACATTCACCGGCCTGTTGCAGCACGGGCGCCACGCGGGCGCCCGTTGAGCCTCATCAGTGCAGGCCCGGGTCAGAGAATGTAGACAAAGATAAACAGGCCCAGCCAGACCACGTCCACGAAGTGCCAGTACCAGGCGCCGGCTTCGAATACGAAGTGCCGCTCGGAGGTCATGTGGCCCTTGAGTACACGATACAGGACAGCCCCCAGCATAATCGCGCCCAGTGTCACATGCAGGCCATGGAAGCCGGTCAGCATGAAAAATGTCGAACCGTAGATGCCGGTGGCCAGAGTCAGATTGAGATCCTGATAGGCATGCACGTATTCGTACGCCTGCAGGCCGAGGAAGATCACACCCAGGGCGATGGTCGCCACCAGCCAGTTGATTACCCGCTGCTGCTCACCGTCCTTGAGCGCATGGTGCGCAACCGCCAGCGTCCAGCTACTGGTCAGCAGAATGGCGGTATTGATCGCGGGCAGCCCCCAGGCGCCCATGGCAATAAACTCGCCGCCCAGTTCGGCCGGCCCGGCCGTCGGCCAGGTGGCGGCAAAATCCGGCCACAGCACGGCACCGGTCAGCGATTTCGCGCCTTCGCCGCCCAGCCAGGTCACTGCCAGGGTACGGGCATAGAACAGGGCACCAAAGAAAGCGCCGAAGAACATGACCTCGGAAAAGATAAACCAGCCCATGGCCCAGCGATAGGTACGATCAACCTGGGCGTTATACAGCCCGGCCACGCTCTCGTTGATGACGTCACGAAACCAGCCGAAGATCATCACCAGCAGGGTGGCCACACCGAGGATGGCAATCCACGGGCCAATGGCATGGCTGTTGAGGGCCATTGCGCCGCCGCCGGCAAGCAGGAAAAGCCCCACCGAACCCACAATCGGCCAGTAGCTGCCGTGCGGGACGTAGTAAACGTTCTTGTAGTCTGACGCTTGCGCCATGTTCTACCCCTTCATGGTCATCATTGTGCGGCGGCGTCGCCCAGGGCGACGGTACCGGATTGGCCACGCGAGCCCCCGTGCGCCGGCGTGGCATCAAAAAACGTATAGGCCAGGGTGACCCGGTCGACATGCCCGGGCAAATCCGGGTCGACCACAAAGCGCACCGGCATTTGCTTGCCCTCGCCGGCCTTGAAAAGCTGCTCGACGAAACAGAAACATTCGAGCTTGTGCAGGTGTGCTGAAGCACGCGAAGGCGAAATACTGGGAATGGCCTGACCCAGCATGTCATGGTCACGCTGGTTTTGGGCGTAGTAGGTCATCACGTGGGTTTCACCCGGATGGACCTCCATGCTGCGCACCTCGGGCCGGAATTCCCACGGCATGTTCTGATTCAGACTGGCGGTAAATTCGACGGTCACGGTACGTGATTCATCAATCTCGTACACCTGCTCAGTCGCGGGGTCCATGGATACCGTGCCCGGCCCGATACCGGTAATTTCGCAGAATACGTCGTATAAAGGCACCAGCGCATAACCGAAGCCGAACATAAACACCACCAGCAGCGACAGCTTGCCCGCCATCCACAGGTTACGGCGTCCACGCTCACCTTTTTCAGATTTGTCAGTCATCGCTGTCCCATCATGATGATGAAAGTGATGTAAACACCCACCGCGACCACGGCAAGCACGCCTGCTGTCCACAGTACTGAGAGACGGCGGCGCCGCAGGCGTTCACGCTCTTCACTCGACTCATGATCATCACTCATGCACTGTCTCCGCGATCAGCGCCCGACCCAAGCGCGTCGGGCTGATGGGCGCGTTGTCTTGCTAGCGGACCCGCGGCGGCGTCGTGAAGGTGTGATACGGCGGCGGCGAAGGCAGATCGAACTCAAGACCCTCGGAGCCTTCCCACACCTTCTTGGTCGCCTTCTGGCCGGAGCGACGCACACACTTGATCACCACGTACAGGAAAATCAGCTGGGCCAGGCCAAAGCCGAAGGCGCCGATACTCGATACCTGGTTAAAGGTGGTGAACTGCAGCGCATAATCCGGAATACGCCGGGGCATCCCCGCCAGACCCACGAAATGCATGGGGAAGAAGGTCAGGTTGACGAAAATGGTGGTCAACCAGAAATGGGTCTTGCCCAGAAATTCGTCGTACATGACGCCGGTCCACTTGGGCAGCCAGTAGTAAACCGCGCCCATGATGGCAAACACCGCGCCCGGCACCAGCACATAGTGGAAATGCGCCACCACGAAGTAGGAGTCATGGTACTGGAAGTCGGCCGGCACGATGGCCAGCATCAGGCCGGAGAAGCCGCCAATAGTGAACATGAAGACAAAGCCCAGGGCAAACAGCATGGGTGTTTCGAAGGTCATGGAACTGCGCCACATGGTGGCAACCCAGTTGAATACCTTCACCCCGGTCGGCACCGCAATCAGCATCGTCGAGAACATAAAGAACAGGGCCGCAGCCAGTGGCATACCCACGGTGAACATGTGGTGGGCCCAGACGATGAACGACAGGAAAGCGATGGCCGACATGGCGTAGATCATCGATGCCTTGCCGAACAGCGGCTTGCGGCAGAAGGCCGGAATGATATGCGAAACAATGCCGAATGCAGGCAGGATAAGGATATAGACCTCGGGGTGCCCGAAGAACCAGAAAATATGCTGGAACAGCACCGGATCACCACCCCCGGCAGCACTGAAGAACGAGGTGGCAAAATACTTGTCGGTCAGCAGCATGGTCACTGCGCCCGCCAGCACCGGCATCACGGCAATCAGCAGATAGGCCGTGATCAGCCATGACCACACGAACAGCGGCATTTTCATCAGCGTCATGCCGGGCGCGCGCATGTTCAGGATGGTCGCCACGATATTGATCGCGCCCATGATGGAGGAAATACCCATCAGGTGAATGGACAGGATCAGGAAAGGAAAGGCCTCACCGGTCTGCAGCACCAGGGGCGGATACATGGTCCACCCCGAAGCGGGCGCGCCGCCGGGCATGAACAGGGTGCTCAGCAACAGCGTAAAGGCGAACGGCAGTATCCAGAAGCCCCAGTTGTTGACCCGCGGCAGCGCCATATCGGGGGCGCCGATCATCACCGGCAACAACCAGTTCGCCAGCCCCACGAAGGCCGGCATGACCGCGCCGAAGATCATGATCAGCGCGTGCATGGTGGTCATCTGGTTGAAGAATTCAGGCTGAACCAGACTCAGGCCGGGCTGGAACAGCTCGGCACGGATCACCAGCGCCATGGCGCCGCCGACGAAGAACATGATCATGCTGAACCACAGGTACAGCGTGCCCAGGTCCTTGTGATTGGTGGTGGTGATCCAGCGCATCAGCCCGGGCGCCGGGCCGTCGTGATGGTGCTCGTCAGCGGTCGCTGAATAAGCCATTTAGTCTTCCTCCAACAAGAAGATTACCGGGCAGCCCGGATATCGGACGGCGTAACCACATCGCCGGTATCGTTACCCCAGGCGTTGCGCTGATAGGTGATCACTGCGGCCAGTTGCTCATCATCCAGACGTTCGCCGAAGGCGGCCATACCGGTCCCCGGCACGCCGTTGACCACCACCTCGATGTGGCGTTGCAGGTCATTGAGAACCATGTCGCTGCCAGCCAGGGCCGGGAACATACCCATACCGCGTCCATCCTTGCGATGGCAGGTGGCGCACTGGCGGTCATTGATTGCCTTGCCGCGCTCCATCAGCCCGGTCATGTCGTCACCGCCGGCGGCGGCAGCCGTGAGCCCGGCCAGCGGGCCAATGCTGGCAACCTGTATACCATCGGCAGCGGGAGTCACTGTTGCGGCAGTTTCTTCGCCCTTTTGCTCGGCCACCCAGGCCTCGAAATCCTCGGGCGC
>SLLK01000239.1 GCA_007134115.1 Gammaproteobacteria bacterium
GACTCGAAAACTGGAAATATTACCGCCACGTTCGTTTGGTACCACTTCGACGATCGGCTGAAAGCCTTTGCATTGGTCTCCGCCAACCGGCGGCACGCTAGGAGTCGCTCAGAAAGGCGATTTATCTTTAGTCATGAGTCACGAGCGTACTTCAGCGACAAATCTGCTAGGCAGGTATTGCGGTTAATTCCCGTCTATCAATTAAATTGGACCTCTAAAGCTCTTAGCATGGTAAAAACATTCTCGTATGGAACCCCAAACTGAATACAGACATCAGGCAGCTTAATCTGATTTCGCGACTCTGGCCGTGACTCTTCTAGGGTAACAACGACACAACCGTACACATAAGCGTAGGCTACAAGCCAGCCATCAGCACCGGTGGCAAATTTAGCCTTAGCAGCATCATAATACTGCGCGTTCCGTTGGGCCCACATCATGACATCTGTATAGGCAGTTGCGACATCACCCTGATGGGTGCTCAAGAAAAAACTGTCAGGCACTAGATTATGGATCCAGCTGACCAAATCATCATCGTCTCTGCCTTGAAGCAACTCCATTCGATTCCGGTCCAGGCTATAAACCCGTTCCGCCTCATGCCTGTCTAGGAGGCTGACCCAGAATCCCGGGCAAAGATCAAATGCGTAGTAACTGTTTTTAGCGGTGATCAGAACATCGGAATCAATAATATACATATTCAGGGGAGCTCCATCCCTAGACGGCGTGCATATTCTTGAAATGCACCGCCATTTAATCCCGTTAGATCATAAGCCTGCTTGAATCCGATCCGCCCCTCTCTAGCGGCACGAACCACCTGAGTAGCAAACATCTTGCCAACACGCGTGTTCTGATTATTATAGAAATCGCCTCCACCACCAGTCGCCTGTTTTTGTCTGCGCTCCTGCCGGATATACTCTTCATAAAAAGTGAAGAAATACTTGCGATCGACCAAACGCAAATCCATGGCCCGCCGACCAACCACGATGGGACTAACCTTGAAATGGCGTGCCAACAGCTCAAATGGGGTTTCATCACGGCGTACATCAGGCCAAGTAGCGCGAAGCTCTGCTTCGGGCACTAGGAACTCGGCAGCCGCGCGATCACAAAAGGTTTCAACTGCGCCACCGTCGGGGAAAATCCCTGGAAAACCAGATAATCCGGACCCCTCTGAACCCAGCCACAGGTGGGCTAACTCATGCACTAGAGTAAACATCTGTGCGGACTTGGCATCCGCACCGTTGACAAAGATCAATGGCGCATAATCATCGCTAAGGGCAAAACCTCGAAATTCCTCCACATTTAGTACACGACGAGTATTATTGCCCACCACACCATTGACCACGGCCATCACACCCACCGCCTCAATTGCATTGCGCAAGGCGCTAACAGCGTCCTGCCAGGTGCGTACGCTCGCCGCCCAACCATCTTCCAAATTCAGGAACCGGCGAATTTCACGGCCAATGGCTGCTGGATCGTCGCCCAGGTTGGCGCTGCCGATGAACTGAAGCGGATCTGTCTCACACTCTAAGCGGCTTTCCCGCAACCAAGCCTGACGCCGCTGCATCGCATAAATTGTATCAACCAGATCTGGGCTGGCAGCGTGCAGCTGCTGATTCTGCAGCGTGCGGAAATCCGGGATAGGCATGGGAATCTGTGGCGGCTTGGGGAGAAACAAGTAGCCGAAAGGTACGCGGGTCGCGTTGGCAAACGCTTCTAGTTGCTTAAATGTGGGGTGCACCTCGCCCCGCTCCCATTCGGGGAGCTTGGGAAATCGGTCCGCAAGCGCAGCCACATCCAGATGGGCGCGCTCGCGCGCCCATTGGACCACTTCTGGGCTCACAGCGATGCGGGTCATGGTTTTACCTCTTTCGGCATTATAGCTGCTGAAGCGCCTAGAAACCTCCTCCTATCATAGGATTCTGACACACCGATCCGGGTCATTCCTACACCGGTCGGAATCACCGCCGTCATTCAGGTCACATGAAGTCATTTCAAGTGCCAGGTATCCCCGTCGCGCCAGGCCTGGCCGAGGACTTCCAGGGCGCCGAGGACTTGGTTGATGGATTTGGTGGGTTTGCGCTTGAACTGGCCGGCCAGTGTATCGGCGGTCTGGGGGCCGATGGCCAGGAGGCGGCGCACGGCTTCGACCTGGTCGGGCATGGCTTTGGGCCAGGTGGGTTTTTTCGCGGGTTCGGCGGGTGCCTTGGTGGGGGCATCGGCGCCGCGCTCAAAGGCCGTGGTGGTCTGGGTGGCTTCGGGGGCCTGGTACTCGGGCCGTAACCAGCGGACATGGCCTTGGGCTTCCTCGGCAGCTCGTTCGGCGTTTAGATCAACGAGGCGGCTGAGTAGCTCTTCCTCGGCTTCCGCCTGGTCGGTGGGCTTGTCCGGCAGCGGGGTGGTGGCGCCGGGGCGGCCGACGAGGGTTTCGGCGAGGTCGCTCCAGCCGTAGGCATCGAAGACGGCTTGGTCGAGTTCGTCGTGGAGTTCACGCAGCAGGGAGATGAGGCCCTGTTCGTGGATGGTGCGTTCCTTGGCGGTCAGCGGCTCTTCGGCGCGCAGTTTTTCCAGCACATTGTACATGCCGGTGAGGGTGAGGCCCGAGTGTTCCGCCTGGCGTGTCTTGCGGTAGGCGTCGATGCGTTCGGCGAGGCCGCCGATGGTGGCGGCCTGTTGGTCGTCGAGGTCCGGGAAGGGGAAGTTCAGGAAACATGGGCCGTTCTGCCAACGGGGCCGGTCTTCCAATTTGCCGCCTTGTGCAAGTGCCCACCGGACATGAAGCCGACTGCTGAGGACACCGAAAAACTGTGGCTTCTCGAGTGCGACGACTGCGAGTGAGCCGTCGGCTAGTGTGGTGGCTTGGTCAAGCAGGACAAAGTATCGGTGTTTGGATACTTCGCTTGTGCCAATGTACCTGTCCAATCCATGCAGCGCAGCTCTCATCTCGCCGCGGCCACGTCCGAACAGCCACCAGTTCTCTCTGAAAAAGCGATCTTTGTTGTGTTCGCGGTGCGGCCGCACCTCGTCGATAACTTTTTGGAAACCCGGCGGGAAGGCATCTTTGGCTTCGTCTTGGTCGAGACTGAAAAAGTCTATGCAATAGCGTGGTTCCCGGCGTTTGGTGAGGTCCGACCCGGCGATGAGCTGCGGGAGGAAGCGGGCCCAGTCAGAGTTCTCGATGAGCCAGTGATCTCGCTGCTCCGGATTGACGAGGAAGCCGTTGCCGACGAGCTTGACCCCCTGAAAGACCAGCCCATCGTTCGAGTCAAGGGGCTGTGCATCCACCAGGGCGGCTCCGGCGGTGAGGTCGGCAAACAGGATGCCCCGTCGTTCCTGAAACTCGATGGTCCGCGCTTCATCGCCGGAATCCTTTTCGGTACATACACGCTGAAGGATGCCGGGGGCGGGCCCTTGTCCGCCCACGGTCATGGCGATACGCACGGCAGCGCCGTCGGCGGAGTCGACCCATGGGTGGTCGGGGATAGCGAACAGCAGAGCGAGCGATTTACGCAGATGGGGTTCGACGACGCCCCGGTTACGGCTCTGGACGATGCTGTTGGTGGTGATGAAGCCGAAGCGGCGGACCATGTCTTTCGATACGAGTTCGGCCGCCTTGTGCCACCAGTACATCACGAAGTCGCAGGCGGGCAGTTCGTGATAGGCAGCGCGGACGGCTTCAGTGTAACCGTCGCCCAGGGCGTCGCGCATCCGCTTTTCGCCAATAAACGGCGGGTTGCCGACGATGAAGTCGGCTTCGGGCCATTCGGTACGGCGCGGGTCGCTGTAGTGGTAGACGGGGGTGCGGCCAGTTTCGTCGGGGATGAGTTCGCCGGTGACGGGGCTTTTCTTGTAGCTAATCCCGTCCCAAATGGTCACCGGATCGCCGTTGTCGTCGGTCATGGGGTCACGGCTGTCATATTCGATCAGCGCGTCACGGCATTCGATGTTGTTGAAGTCGCGCAGGATCGGTTCGGGCAGGTTGAGATTGCCGTGCAGGCGATAGTGCCATTGGAGGTAGCCAATCCACAGGACGATTTCCGCGATCGCGGCGGCGCGTGGGTTTATCTCCAGGCCCAGGAACTGGTGGGGGTCCACGGTAAGACCTTCGGTATCGAAGGTGGACTGGCCGGCGCTCAAATCGCGAATCAGGTTGAGGACTTCGCCTTCCAGACGCTTTAGGTGTTCGAGCGCCACATACAGGAAGTTCCCGGAGCCGCAGGCTGGGTCGAGCACGCGAACTTCACGCAGGCGTTCGTGGAAGGACCGCAGTTCTTTCAAGGCCTTGTCACGCTTGCCCTGTTGCAACCAGGCTTCGGCGGCCACCTGTGCGGTGCTCCATTCGGCGCGCAGGGGCTCAATAATCGTGGGCATGACCAGGCGTTCGACATAGGCGCGCGGGGTGTAGTGGGCGCCGAGCTTGTGGCGTTCGCGGGGGTCCAGGGCACGCTCGAGCAGCGTGCCGAAAATGGCCGGTTCGACAAAGCGCCAATCCGCCTTTCCCGCCTGGACCAGCAAGCCGATCTGCTTGGCATTCAGCGGGATAGGATCGATGTTCTCGAACAGTCCACCGTTGAAGCACTGCACCTTGTGCATCAGCTGGCCTTCGTAGCCCCCCGTCTTCATGGTCTCCCAGAGCGAACGCATCGCGTCCGGGAAATGCTCCGGGTTTTCCTGCAACCGCTCCAGCAGGCCGGTGAAGCTGCCGCGCGGCAGAAGCTCCACATCCTCTGAGAACATGGTGAACAGACAGCGCTTGAGGAAGTGGGCGACGCGCTCGACTTCGTAGCCGCCCTGCTCCAGGGACTTCGCCAGCTCAGCGAGCTGCGCGCTGACCTCGCGGGTAACCCGGGCGGCATGCTTGCTGGCGTCAAGCTGGTCAGGCTGGGTCCAGAGCAGATACAGACGCTGCTGGATCTCCGGCTCGCGGAGGTCTTCCAGCCGGATGCGGTGTCGGCTCGGATCCGGATACGGGACATAAATCCCACCCGATCGGGAAAACTCGGAGTAGAGCTCCAGACTGCGGCCCACATCGGTGACGACAATGAATGGCGGGCGGCCTTCATCCCGGGGCAGTGCGCGCACATAATGGTCCGCCTGGTTCTGGGCGGCGAGCATCGCCTTGTCCCAGCCCTCGGTGTGCAGGACCTTGCCCGTCTGCTTGGCTTCCAGCACGAAGCAGCCGCGACGATAGAGGTCAATATAGCCTCGGTTCTCGCTACCATCCGGGTTACGGATAGTAACGCGACGCTCGAAAACATAGGCATTGTCGCGGGTATCGTCGCTGGCCGGCTCCGGCTGCGGCAGGTCCAGCAAGCCGCACAGCTCGGTCAGGAAAAGCTGATAGTTGGCCCGCTCGCCGCCCCCCGTATCGCGCCAGCGCTCGATAAAGTCCTCCACGGCCTCGGGGGAGGCAATGGCGGTGGCGTGAGATTCCAGGGAGAAGGCTGTGCTGCCGGGTTTCATGTCCATATATCCGGTGACATCTGTGATTTCTGCTTAACTGTACAGGGCATAAATGGAATTGTCTTTCCCGTTGGCCGCGGGGGCCCTTCCGCCCTCCTAGGCAGCTCGTCCCAGGCTGGATACCACATAGATGGTCAGATTTTGACTAGAATCCGGCGATTCCGAGCCAAGATTTAACCCCAGCTGCCGACACAGGTCTCGAATGGCTGTCGCCCCTTCCCAAATCCGATAGACCTGAGCTTTCCAATTAAAGGGCACCTACGCTCTTTTCTTCATACCTGCAACAGAGAGAGCCGCTACGACACTCCCTCTGTCTAATTCTTCCGAAATCTGCCGGACTCTCAGTTGTCTTTACCATCATTATGTTCATTACTCGGCTTAGGAGCAGGCGGTGGCTCCTTCGGCTTCAGAGTCGTTCCCTGGTTTGGTTTATCGTGACCTTTTTCAACGCCACGCGTCTGCCCTTCTGTCAACGGCTTTTTCTCAGTCATTATCGAATCTCCATTCTCTCGGGGGGCACTGCCTCTATTATGAACTTTCCAAGCTCACCTGATAGGTAAAGCGTCGGGACATCGTAGAGATGAGCGGAGTCTTCATACCTATAAACAGACACTTCAGACAAAACCATTTCCTGAAGATTCTCATTTTCGGAATGCGACACAATCCTTCCCTGATAAGTGATTCCGTCTGATATCGAGCGGACATATATCCAATCAATTTCATCCGCATTCAAATAGTAAGAAAACAAATTTTCATCGCCATACTTTGTCGAGACGCCGAATCTTCTCGCAATTTTATTCAGCCACTTATGATTTATGGCACTTGCTGCCAAAAATGCTACGGGAATGGCCACCAAGCTGCCAACAACCAACTCTCCCGGCCTGAGCTCACGACTCGAATCTACCACATACGCCCATACGGCCAGATTCTGATTTCCTATAATTTCCCACCTGGGGCATAACGAGGCGAGAGAATATACCGCCCACTGAGCTACTTGAACCAGCGCATAGGAGGAAACTCCTAACACAAATGCATATAGCGTAAACTTGAAACTACCCCACCGTGAATGGACGGCAATTTTATCGCAGATTACAGCCGCCACAATCCCAGGGAACAGGATAATCACAAGCGCCGCGAGAAACTCATTCATACATATGCCCCGTCGGCGAACCACAATTTGAAATAGTAAGCCTTATTCTGATTTTGCACGGGGTACATCCTTCATGCGTCATCGTTAGTGGCGATTCCGGACTCTGTCGATTTCCTCGACGATTTCTCGGTATGCAATAAGAGTTTCGCTATCTTTAAATCTCGGAAACGAGTTCAAATACCCAATATAACCCAACAATATATTACGACTCTCAATACACTGCTCTGGATCTTTTCGTGCTCGGTGGAATGCGGCCCGAATCTCTCTTCTAAACCGCCTTGGAGGTTGCGCAACACAATTAACCACTACCCCAGTAACCCGCTGCTGAGATGACTTACTTACAATTCGCCGTTTAGACTCGTTCTCCTCGAACCCAAGCACCCCGAGCCTCTTCTTTACATACTTCAAAGCAGCGTGAACATCTTCTCTCAATGCACCGCTAATCGTGATATCGTCCGCATATCTTGTATAGGTAAGATTAAGTGACCGACAATACTCTTCCACCTTGCAATCAAAGCGGTAGAGAACTGCGTTTGATATCAACGGACTCGTCGGCGCGCCTTGCGGAAGACCCTGACCGAGAGAAGCGAGCCTAGAAACAAACGAGGCCAGCTCAGGGCCAATTCCATTACTTAATAACTCACCTTCAAGGATATGTGGACTTATTGATCCAAAATAATCTTTTATGTCTGTTCCGCCAATATAGCTATTGCCGACATGGGGCAAGGCGTTCGTAACAATAGACCGCTGAGGCCTAAAAGAATGAACACATGCATGAACTGACAAGTGGTCAAGAATGTAACAAGCGACCCAAGACTGGACGACCTTCAAATAGACTCTAGGGGCTGATATCTTTCGCTTCCCACCACCTGATTTATTAACGGAAAAATGCCGGTAATATTTCTCTTTATTA
>SLLK01000053.1 GCA_007134115.1 Gammaproteobacteria bacterium
GGTCCTTGATGATATCCAGGTAGAAACCGCCCATCTCCACCACACAGAAGTTGTGGATCACCTGGTAAATACGGTGGAACTCGTAGCGCTCGTAATGCCCGCGCACCGTCGCCTGAACCTGCAGCGCCCGATCCACCGCCCAGCGATCCAGGTCCAGCATGTCGCGGGTATCCAGTATGTGCCGCGCCGGATCGAAGCCGTTGAGATTGCCCAGCATAAAGCGCGCGGTGTTGCGAATACGGCGGTAGGCATCTGCAGTGCGCTTGAGGATGTCATCGGAGACGGCAATCTCGCCACTATAGTCGGTGGAAGCCACCCACAGGCGCAGGATATCGGCGCCCAGGCTGTCCATCACTTTCTGCGGGGCCACCACGTTGCCGCGTGACTTGGACATCTTGCGGCCCTGGGCATCGACCGTAAACCCGTGCGTGAGCACGCCGCGATACGGCGCTTCGCCGCGCATCGCCACCGAGGTCAGCAGCGAGGACTGGAACCAGCCGCGATGCTGGTCCGAGCCCTCGAGATAAAGATCCGCCGGCACGCCCAGCGCCGCCTGCGCCTCCAGCACCGTGGCGTGGGTCACGCCGGAATCGAACCATACATCCAGAATGTCCGTCACCTTTTCGTACTCGCCGGCCTCATCGCCCAGCAGGTCTTCCGGCGCCAGATCAAACCAGGCATCCACCCCGTCGCGCTCCATGCGCGTGGCGACCTGCTCGACCAGCGCCACGCTGTCGGGGTGCGGCTCACCGGTGCGCTGGTGCACGAACAGGGCGATGGGCACACCCCAGTTGCGCTGACGGGAAATGCACCAATCCGGACGGTTGCGCACCATGCCGTCGATACGCGCCTGCCCCCAGCCCGGCATCCAGGCCACACCTTCGATCGCCGCCAGTGACTGGCCGCGCAGGCCCTGCTCGTCGAGCTTGATAAACCACTGCGGGGTGGCGCGAAAAATCACCGGCGTCTTGTGGCGCCAGCAATGCGGGTAGCTGTGCTGCCAACGCTGGTGCGCGAGCAACCGGCCGCGCGCCTCCAGCGTACTGACCACCGCCTGGTTGGCATCAAACACGAACTGCCCGCCGAATAGCGGCACATCATCAAAAAAACGCCCGGCACTGTCGACCGGGTTATCCACCGGCAAGCCATAGGCCTGACCGGCAACAAAGTCCTCCTGGCCGTGCGCCGGCGCGGTATGCACGGCGCCGGTGCCGGCCTCGGTGGTGACGTGCTCGGCCAGAATGACCGGCACCTCGCGTTCAAGGAAGGGATGCTGCAGGCGCAGCCCCTCCAGTGTGGCGCCGGGGAACCGGGCGATTTCCCTGGCATTTTCGATGCCATAGCGAGCCAGCGCCTGTGGCGCCAGTTCGGCGGCCAGCAGCAGATATTCATCACCGCAGCGCAGCAGCACGTACTCAAGCTCCGGATGTACCGCCACCGCCTGGTTGGCGGGCAACGTCCACGGCGTGGTGGTCCAGATGGGCAGTGCCGCCGGCGCGTCCAGCGGCTGCCCGGCGACCTCCGCCAGCGCTGCGACATCCACCAGCATGAATCGCGCATCAATGGCCGGCGAAGTGCGCTCTTCGTACTCCACCTCGGCCTCGGCCAGTGCCGAACCGCAATCCGCGCACCAATGCACCGGCTTGAAACCGCGCGCCACATGGCCTTTTTCAAGAATTCGCCCGAAGGCACGCAGAATATTCGCCTCGGTGGCGTAATCCATGGTCAGGTAGGGATGATCCCAGTCGCCGAGTACGCCCAGGCGGCGGAAATCCCGGCGCTGCCCTTCCACCTGCTCGCGCGCATAATTGCGGCAGGCGTCGCGAAACTCCCGCGGCGCCACTGTGTGCCCCGCCTTGCCCAGTTTTTTCTCCACCATCAACTCGATGGGCAGACCGTGGCAGTCCCAGCCCGGCACGTACGGCGCATCCATGCCGTCCATGCTGCGCGCCTTGACGATGATGTCCTTGAGTATCTTGTTGACTGCGTGACCAATGTGGATGTCGCCGTTGGCGTAGGGCGGACCATCGTGGAGCACAAAGCGCGGCTGTCCGCGGCGCTGGTCGCGCAGACGTGCGTAGATGCCGTCATCCTGCCAGCGCTGCAGCCATTCCGGCTCGCGCCGGGCGAGGTTGCCGCGCATGGGGAACTCGGTACTGGGCAGGTTGAGCGTATGTTTGTAGTCCGCCACAACAATCCTTTTCTATTTACATTGCCGCCAGAAAATCACGCGCCTGGCGTTCATCCAGGCGCATCTGCTTGACCATCGCATCCATGGAACCGAATTTCTCCTCGGCCCGCAGCCAGCGCAGAAAGCGCACGGCCAGATAGCGCCCGTAGAGATTGCCGGAGAAATCCAGCAAATACACTTCCAGCAACATCCGCTGGCCCTCGGCGACCGTCGGCCGCGTGCCCACACTGGCCACCCCTGCGTACTCCACACCGTCGTCAAGCACCACGGTCACCGCGTAAATACCGGCCACCGGGCTGCGCCCGCGGCCCAGCGGGATATTGACCGTGGGAAAGCCCAGCGTGCGCCCCAGGCGCTTGCCGTGCACCACGCGCCCGGCCACCGTATAGGGGCGGCCCAGCAAACGCGCCGCCAGATCCAGATCACCGGCGCCCAGCGCCGCGCGCACCCGCGTGCTGCTCACCCGCTCGCCATCGACCAGGCAGGCAGGCATACGTGCCACTTCAAAGCCGTACTGCGCACCGGCCTGCTGGAGCATGTGGAAATCCCCCTGCCGGTCCTTGCCGAAACGGAAATCATCGCCGACCACCAGATAACGCACGGCCAGACCATCCACCAGCACGCAGCGGATGAAAGTCTCCGCCGGCATGCTGGCGAGCGCACGATTGAAACGCAGACACAGCACGCGATCGATATGGCTGTGGCGCAGCTCGATGAGCTTTTCGCGCAAACGGCTGAGCCGGACAGGCGCCCGCTCGGGCGCAAAGTATTCCTGCGGCGTGGGCTCAAAGGTGACCACTGCGGACGGACACCCCAGCTGCTGCGCGCGCTCCCGCAGCCCGGCCAGTACATGGCGATGCCCCAGGTGCACGCCGTCATAGTTGCCAATGGTCGCCACACAGCCGCGATGACGATGTCGCAGGTTATGCAGGCCGCGGATCAATTCCATTATCTGAGCATCCGGACTGGCGGGGAGAAAAAAGGGCTCCGCCGCGCGTGGCTGGCGGGCAAGCCCACAATTATACGGACTCGCCGCGCGAAGTCACGGTAAGTAACCACGCATGGTTCTGTCACGACTCAGGCATCGCGATCCTCATCGGCAGCGCCGGTATTGGCATCGGCCGGGCCACGCAAATGCCGCGGCCGCAATCCCGAAGCCCACAACACCGCGAGATACACCGAGGCGCCGGCCAGGACCCAGCCCAGCAAACCAGTCACCCGCTCGAACACCGACCACTGCACCCACGGCTCTGCCAGCGCGCCCCACACCAGCAACCCTGCCATCACCCCCAGAGCGACCACGGTACGCAGCCATACCGCGCCCCAGCCGGCCTCCGGAGTGTATATGTCACGGCGGCGCAGCGTCAGGTAGAGCAGACCGGCATTGAGCCATGCGGCGGCCGACGTAGCCAGCGCCAGACCGGCGTGCGGCGCGTTGAAACCGGCCATCACCAGCGGCACGACAATGGCGATGTTGAGCGCCATGTTGGTGAACATCGCCGCCACGCCGATTTTTACCGGCGTCACCGTGTCCTGGCGCGCGAAAAAGGCCGGCACCAGCACCTTGACCAGAATGAAGCCGGGCAGACCCACCGCGTAAGCCATCAGACTCAGGCTGGCCATATTCACATCGTGCGCGGTGAACACCTCGGACAAGAACAGCGTAGTCAGCACCGGTGAGGCAAGCACCATCAGTCCGGCCGCCGCCGGCAGGCCGAACAGCACGGACAGACGCAGGGCCCAGTCCAGCGTGCGGCTGAACTGGCGCGGGTTGTGCTCGGCGTGTCGCCGCGACAACGCCGGCAAAATCACCGTACCCATGGCAATACCGAAGATGCCCAGCGGGAACTCCATCAGTCGATCGGAGTAATACAGCCAGCTCACACTGCCCACGGCCAGAAAGGAGGCGATCACGGTATCCAGCAAAAGATTGATCTGCGCCACCGAGGAACCGAACAGCGTCGGCAACATCAGACGCAAAATCCGTCGCACGCCTTCAAAGCGCCAGCCCCAGCGTGGTCGTGGCAGAAGCTTGAGCCGCCACAAAAAGGGCAACTGAAACAGCAACTGCAGCACGCCGGCGGCAAATACACCCCAGGCCAGCGCCGTCACCGGTTCGGTAAAATGCGGCGCGCCCCACAGCGCCGCCACAATCAGCGCCAGATTAAGCAGCACCGGCGTCACCGCCGGCACCGAGAAACGCCCGTAGCTATTGAGAATACCGCCGGCAAACGCCGTCAGCGAAATGAAAAACAGGTAGGGAAAGGTCAGCCGCAGCAGATCCGTGGCCAGCGCATGCTGATCCTCGCGGCCCACAAACCCCGGGGCAAACATGCTGATCAGCACGGGGGCGGCCACCACCCCCACCGCGGTGACCACAAACAACACCACCGCCAGGGTGCCACATACCCGGTCGGTCAACTCCTGCAGCTCGGCACGGGTGCGCCGGGTGCGGTACTCCGAAAACACCGGCACAAAGGCCTGCGCGAAGGCGCCCTCGGCAAACAGACGGCGCAGGAAGTTGGGAATCTTGAAGGCGACCAGGAACGCATCCATGGCCGGGCCGGCACCGAACAGACGCGCAAAGACCACATCACGCACGAAGCCGAGCACGCGCGAGAGCAGCGTCAGCGCGCCCACCACCAGCGTGGATTGGAACAGGCCGCCGCCACGCTTTTTCATAGGGCTCCCCGGGGGTTCCAGCAAGCCCGCATGATACCGCTCAACCTGCTTGCACGCCATGCCGCCAGGGCTGCGGGCATGGTTGACACAGGCGCGTAAACCGGGGATCATTGCGGGCTTTGCCGGCGCCGATACAGCTCATTGCGCCGCACCAGTCAATCATCGGGATCGCTTTCAAGCAGAGGTTTACCTTGGCCAACATCAAGCAAGCCAAAAAGCGCGCGCGTCAGACCGAAGTCCGCCGCACGCACAACGCCAGCCTGCGCTCACGCATGCGCACACACCTCAAGCGCGCCACCAGCGCTGTCAATGGCGGTGACGCAGAGAAAGCTGCCGAGGCCTACAAGACGACCGTGCCGATTCTCGACGGCATGGTCAGCAAGGGCCTGATCCACCGTAACAAGGCCGCCCGTCACAAGAGTCGCCTGAACAAACGTATACGGGCGCTGGCGGAAGGCTAGGTTGGCGGCGTCGAATAGCATGGAAAAGCCGGTCACTGACCGGCTTTTTTGTGCGCATACGTTCGTTTTCAGTCTGAAGTTTTCAGTGTTCAGGTCCGCGCGGGGCGTGTTGAATGGGCCTGACGGCCCATGCTGTTCTACTGAAAACTGAAAACTGAAAACTCCCTTGCCCGGTCAAGTAATCACCATATTGTCCCGGTGCACCACCTCGGGCTGGTCCAGATAACCCAGTATCTCCTGGATGCGCGCCGTGGGCTGACCCATGATGCGGCGAATCTCGTCCGCATTGTAATTGACCAGCCCGCGCGCGATCTCCGCGCCGGCGCTGTCACAACAAGCCACTACATCACCGCGACCGAAATCGCCTTCGACCGCCGTCACGCCCACCGCCAGCAGGCTGCGTCCCGACTTGCGCAGTACCCGCGCCGCACCATCATCCACGACCAGCTTGCCGCCGGGCCGCAGATGGCCGTTGATCCACTGCTTGCGTGCCGCCAGGGGCTCACGGTCCGGGCGCAGCAAGGTGCCGGTCACCTCGCCCCGGGCAATGCGCTGCAACACTTCGCCGTCACGACCACCGGCAATCAGCGTGGCTGCCCCCGCCCGTGCGGCGCGGCTGGCAGCGGACACCTTGGTCTGCATGCCGCCGCGCCCGAGCATGCCGGGCGTGGGGGTGGCCATGGTCAACAGCCGCTGATCACCGGCATCAGCCTCACTGATCAGCCTGGCCTCGGGATTGCGGCGGGGATCCTCCTCGAACAGTCCGGCCTGATCAGTGAGGATCACCAGCAGTTCAGCTTCCACCAGATTGGAAACCAGCGAAGCCAGCGTGTCGTTGTCACCGAACTGCAGTTCTTCGGTGCTCACGGTATCGTTCTCGTTGACCACCGGAATCACACCCAGCTTGAGCAGGGTGCGCAGGGTGCTGCGGGCATTGAGATAGCGGTGACGATCGGTCAGATCGGCGTAGGTCAGCAGCACCTGCGCCGTGTGCAGCCCGTAACGCTGGAAAGACCGCTCCCAGGCCTGCACCAGCGTCATCTGTCCGACAGCAGCGCTGGCCTGCATCTCGTTGAGCGCCACCGGCCGCTTCTTCCAGCCCAGCCGCACCAGACCGGCCGCCACCGCACCCGAGGACACCACCACAAAACGCTTGCCCTCGGCATGCAGTGCCGCAATCTGGTCCACCCACAGGTCGATGGCCTGTTCATCCAGGCCACGCCCGTCGTTGGTCACCAACGAACTGCCGATTTTGACCACCCAGCGCCGGGTGGCTGCGTATGCCTTGCGATCCTTCATCACTACTGTCCGCAGCTCATTTCAGGTTCATCCTGCACGCGCGCCGCGCGCATCGCCTGCAGCGCACCTCACCCCAGCGGGTCCCACGGTGCCTGCGCCTGTTCCGTTCCTTCCTGCGCGGTGCGTTTTCGCGCCTCCAGCCAGTTCATAATATCCTGGGTCAATCGCTCACAACCCTCGCCACTGATGGCCGACACCTGGTACACCGGGCCCTGCCAGCCCAGCGCCTCAACCAGTGCCGCACACTGCGCCTCACGCTCGGCCGCAGGTAACAGGTCCAGCTTGTTCAATACCAGCCAGCGCTCGTGCTCCAGCAGCCCGGGGTCGAATTCGCGCAACTCGCCCTCGATCACCCGCAGATCGTCCTCTGCCCGGGTGCCATCCATGCGCGGCCCCATATCCACCATATGCAGCAACAGGCGCGTACGCTGCACGTGTTTGAGAAAACGGATGCCCAGCCCCGCGCCGCCGGCGGCGCCCTCAATCAGCCCGGGAATATCTGCCATCACGAAACTGCGATGACGCCCCACCGACACCACCCCCAGATGCGGATGCAGCGTGGTGAACGGATAGTCGGCGACGCGCGGACGCGCCGCCGAGACCGCGCGAATCAGCGTGGATTTACCTGCATTGGGCATGCCCACCAGGCCGACGTCGGCGAGCAGCTTGAGTTCCAGGCGCAGACGCCGTGCCTCGGGCGGCTTGCCCCTGGTGAACTGGCGTGGCGACCGATTGGTGCTGCTCTTGTAGCGCGTATTGCCAATACCATGCCAGCCGCCGCGCGCCACCAGCAGGCGCTCGCCGTGGCCCACCAGATCACCCAGCAATTCATCCGTGGCCGTGTCA
>SLLK01000373.1 GCA_007134115.1 Gammaproteobacteria bacterium
GCTGCCGGTGCGATTTCACGGATGGCGTCCAGGCCGTCGTGACCTGCCGCCAGGGCTTGTCCGGGTTCGGCATGCAGGGCGGCCAGATGCGGGTCGTCGTCGGCCACGTAGGGCGGGTTGCTGACGATGGCGCTGAAGGTTTCGCCGGTCCCCAGTGCCTCGCACCAGTGCCCGCAGCGAAACTCAATGTGGGCCGCGTTCAATCGCTGTGCGTTCGCACGCGCCACTACCAGAGCCTCGCTGCTGGCATCGGTGGCCACCAGGTGCCAGGCCGGGCGCTCCGTGGCCAGGGCCACGGCGATGGCGCCGCTGCCCGTCCCCAGCTCCGCAATACGCGTATGGGGGGCTTCGTTCACGCCGGCCAACACCTGAGCCACCAGTGTTTCGGTTTCCGGGCGTGGCACCAGGGTGGCCGGGGTGACCTTGAGCGGCAGGGACCAGAACTCGCGTTCGCCGGTCAGGTACGCTGTCGGCACACCGCCGCAGCGCTGTTCGATCATGCCGGCGAAGCGTTGCCAGGCCTCCCGCGGGACCGCGCGCTCGGGCCATGCCAGCAGGTGGCTGCGGTCGACCTGCAGGGCGTGGGCGAGCAGTATCTCGGCGTCCAGTCGCGGGCTGTCGCTGTTGCCGTCGAGGCGGCGGCGCGCCTCGGCCAGCACACCGGCAATGGTCCCGGTTTCGACGCTCACACACCCAGCTCGGCGAGTTGCCCGGCCTGGTATTCGTGGCGCAGGGCGTCGAGCACCGGGTCCAGGTCGCCTTCAAGGGTTTCCTGCAGGCGATGGATGGTGAGGTTGATCCGGTGGTCGGTGATGCGCCCCTGCGGGAAGTTGTAGGTGCGGATGCGCTCGGAGCGGTCGCCGCTGCCGACCAGGTTGCGCCGCGTGTCGGCGCGTTCCTGAGCGGCTTTTTCGGTCTGCTCGTTGAGCAGGCGCGCCTTGAGCAGCGAGATGGCGCGCGCCCGGTTTTTGTGCTGTGAGCGCTCATCCTGGCATTCCACCACGATGCCGCTGGGCAGGTGGGTCAGGCGCACGGCGGAGTCGGTCTTGTTGACGTGCTGGCCGCCGGCACCCGAAGCGCGAAAGGTGTCGATGCGCAGGTCCGCCGGGTTGACCTCGATTTCCTCCGCCTCTTCGGCTTCGGGCAGTATGGCTACGGTGCACGCCGAGGTGTGAATGCGGCCCTGTGATTCGGTTTGCGGTACCCGCTGTACGCGGTGGGCGCCCGACTCGAACTTGAGGCGGGCATACACGCTGTCGCCACTGACGCGCGCGATGATTTCACGGTAACCGCCCTGTTCGCCCTCGCTGGCGCTCATCACTTCGACTTGCCAGCGCTGGCGTTCGGCGTAGCGGGAATACATGCGAAACAGGTCGCCGGCGAACAGGGCGGCCTCGTCGCCACCGGTGCCGGCGCGCACTTCCAGAAAGATATTGCTGTCGTCGTGGGGATCACGGGGCAACAGCAGGCGGCGCAGTTCGTCTTCAAGCGCCTCGGCGCGGGCCGTGGCTTCGTCTGTTTCCTCGCGCGCCATCTCGCGCACGTCGGGGTCGCTGTCTTCAGCCAGGGCGCGGGCGCCTTGCAGTTGTTCCTCCAGCGCCATGTAGTCGCGCCAGGCGGTGACAACCGGCTCGAGCCGGGCGAACTCGCGCGACAGATCGCGAAAGCGCGGCTGGTCGGCAAGCACGTCCGGGTCGCCGAGCAAATGCCCCACTTCCTCATGGCGCTCGATCATCTGTTGCAGTCGTTCACGTAAGGAGGTTTTCATGATGGTCCGGTGGTCCGCGTGCGTGTCGGGGCCCGGCTCAAGCACCCGGCGCCTGCCCGTGCAAGCGCGGGTGCCTGTGCCCGGCGTGTCTCAATCGTCATCGTCCATGCCATACAGCCAGCGTGCCATTTCGACGATATGGTCATCGCGCTTCAGGCCGGCATCACGCAGGCGGCGGCTGGGGCGATGCAACAGTTTGTTGGTCAGGCTCCAGGTGACGTACTCCAGCACCTGCTCGGGATCCTCGCCGCGCGCCAGCCTGCGCCGTGCGCGCTCCATGACCTGGCGCCGTGACTGCTCGCCCTGGCCGCGCAGGCGACGAATGGTGTGGATGGCATCGGCAGCGTCGAGCCAGTCCATGAAGCGTGAGGCTTCTTCGTCCACGATCGCTTCGGCCTGTGTCGCCGCTTCCCGGCGTGCCTGCATATTATCCTGAATAATCCCCTGCAGGTCGTCGATGCTGTACAGATAGACGTCTTCAAGTTCGCCTGTCGACGCCTCAATATCGCGGGGCACCGCAATGTCGACCATGAACATGGGCCGGTGGCGGCGCTTGTGCAAGGCAGCCGCGACGGTCTCACACAGCAGCACCGGTGTGTTGCTGGCGGTAGAGGAGATCACGATATCGGCCTCGGCGAGATGGGCCGGGATTTCCTCCAGGGTGATGGCGTAGGCGCTGAATGGTCGCGCGATTTCGCGGGCCCGCTCCAGGGTGCGGTTGGCGATGATCATGCGGCCCAGCCCGTGTTCGTGGAGATGGCGGGCCGCCAGTTCCACCGTTTGCCCGGCGCCGATCAACAGGGCCGTGTGCTCGGGGAAATCAGCGAAAATCTGGTGCGCCAGGCTGACCGAAGCGTAGGCCACCGACACCGGGTTGGCGCCGATACGGGTTTCCGTGCGAATGCGTTTGGCTGCGGCAAAAACGCGCTGGAACAGGCGCGACAGCAGGCCGCCCGCGTGCCCGCTGTCGACTGCCTCGCGGTAAGCGTCCTTGATCTGCCCGAGAATCTGGGGTTCGCCCACCACCATCGAGTCCAGGCCGGCGGCGACGCGCAGCAGGTGCTGCACGGCGCGCGCATCCTGGTAGGCATAGAGCATGGGGCGCAATGCCTCGGGGGACTGCCGGTGCCAGTCACAGAACCACTGGATCACCGGTTCGGCCGTTTCGGTATCGCTGGCCCAGTAGATTTCGGTGCGATTGCAGGTGGATACAATCACCCGCTCACGCATGCCTTCCACTTCGCCCAGCGAGGCCAGGGCCGGCAATACCTGCCCGACGGGAAACGCCAGGCGTTCCCGGGTCTCGATCGGTGCAGTCGTGTGGTTGAGTCCGGCGCTGAAAAGCGGCATGCGAGCGGCAACCCTGAATGGAGCGCAGAATTTTGAGTCAAAGGGTGCAGGATTACAAGCCGGTGACAGATTGCCCTGGTGGCTGACGCCGGCGCCACCGCAGCCATGTGCCGGGGTGTTCATGGTGGTCAAGGCGGCTCCTGGCGCGGTATAGTCACGACATGTTCTTATGAGGTTGATTCGCTTGAAACTCCCCCTGCTTGTGCTCGCCGCCGCCCTCGTGCTCGCCGGCTGCGCCGTAACCGATACGCCCGTGCCCCCGTCTGCGCCCGCGCAGTCCGATCCGCTGGCGCCCATGGCCGATCCCGGCGAGCGGCTCGGCACGCGTTCGTACTGGGTCATGGCCGGTGAAATGGCGTTGCACCGGGGCGACTATGCGTTTGCGCTGGAAGCCTGGAGTGAGGCGGTGGCTATCACCACCCGCGCCGAGGTGGCCGAACGGGCCGCTGAAGTGGCGCTGGCGCTGGGCGATGACGAGGTCGCGCTGCTTGCTACCGAGCGCTGGCTGGAGCTGGCTCCCGAGCGTGAAGATGCGGCACGCGTGCTGATGGTGCTGTATCTGCGCGCGGGCCGGGAGGAAGAAGCGCTGGCGCACGCGCGCGGCTTGCTTGAACGGGAAGGGCACAGCACGCGGGAAACGCTGATCGAGTTCAAAGCGCTGCTCGCCGAGGAAGTGCGCGATGATGATGCCGCGCTGCGCCTGGCGCGGGCGCTGGGTGAGGACTATGACGGCTTGCCGGAATATCACTACCTGCTGGGTTCTGTGGCTTATAGCGCCGGGCATGCCGGGGAAGCAGCGGACGCCGCCGGCCGTGCGCGGAGCATGGCGCCGGGCTGGGTGCAACCGCATGTGCTGCACGCGCGCGCGCTGGTGCGGCTGGATCGTGAGGATGAGGGCCTGGAGGTGATTCGCGGCGTAGTCATGGAGCATCCCGGCGACGACTGGTTACGTCTGGCCTACGGGCAGATGCTGTTCGACACCGGTCAGCCTGAATATGCCGAACGCGAACTCGAGCGTCTTCTCGAGGCCAACCCGGAGTTGCCCGAAGCGATCTACGCGCTGGGCTTGCTGGCGCAGGAACAGCGTCGTTTCGAAGATGCCTACGATTATTTTATCCGGCTGCTGCGCACGGGAGAGCGGCCGGATAACGCCTATTATCATCTCGGCGTGCTGGAGCAAAAACAGGGCAACCACGATACCGCGCTGCGCTGGTTGTCGCAGGTGCAGCAAGGTCAATACGTGCTGCCGGCACAGATCCGGCTGGCCGATTCACTGGCTGCCACGGGTAGCCTGTCGACCGCGCGCGAGTTACTGGGCGAGCTGCGCAAACGCAATCCGTCGGTCGCCGTGTCCCTGTATGAAGCGGAAGGCGTGTTGCTGTATCGCCAGGGCCGGTATCCCGAAGCGCTGGAACTCTATGACAAGGCTCTGCGCGAACATCGCGACGAGTACAGCCTGCTCTACGGCAGGGCCCTGGTGAATGAGCGACTGGATCGTTTGCGCGCCGCCGAGCGCGACCTGCGGCGTATTCTGGAACAGCGGCCTGACGACACGATGGCACTGAATGCGCTGGGCTATACGCTGGCTGATCGCACCCGGCGTCATGATGAGGCGCTGGATTACATCCAGCGGGCTTTCGAGCAGGAACCGGATAATCCCGCGGTCATCGACAGCATGGGCTGGGTCAAATACCGGCTGGGTGACTACGAAGCGGCCGAGCGTTATCTGCGCCGCGCCCACGCCATGAGTGAGGACCCCGAGATTGCCGCGCATCTGGGCGAGGTGTTATGGGTGACCGGCCGCGAGGATGAGGCGCAGGCAATCTGGCGCCAGGCGCTGGAGGTGTTTCCCGACAGCGACATTCTGCATGAGACCGTGGAGCGGTTTAAGCGGTGAACATGGCTGACTGGTCAAGGGGGTGGGCGGTGGCTGGCCTCGCACTGCTGACTGCGGCCTGCGCCAGCTTGCCGGTGACGCCGGAGCAGCCGGCGGAGCAATCCTGGCTGGAGCGCCAGGCGGCGATGGCGTGTATTGATGAATGGCAGTTCCGCGGCCGCATGGCGCTGGCGGCTGAGGGCGAGGGCTGGAATGCCAGCATCGACTGGCGCCAGCGCGGCGAACAATACCGCATGCACCTGAGCGGGCCGTTTGGCTCGGGGGGGATGCGCCTGGTCGGTGATCCGCACAACTTCCGGCTGGAGCAGGGCGGTGAAAGCTACACTCACTTCGGTCCGCCCGAGGAGCTGATTGAAGCCGAGATCGGGGTGGCGATTCCGGTATCGGGGTTGCGTCACTGGGTGCTCGGCATGCCACAGCCGGAGCAGCCGTCCGAGTACACCCTGAATGCCGCGGGGCAACTGAACACATTGCAGCAGGCGGGCTGGGACATCCGCTACGACACCTATCGTGATTATGATGGCACGGTGTTGCCCCGCGTGATGATCATGGAGCGCCCGGGGGTTCGTATGCGTCTGGTCAGTGGCAATTGGCAAATCGGCGACACTGCTGACTGTGAGCACTGAACCCTCGCGCCTGCCGCAGCCGGACTGGCCCGCGCCGGCAAAGCTGAATCTTTTTCTGCACGTCACGGGGCGTCGTGGCGACGGCTACCATGAGTTGCAGACCGCGTTCCAGTTTCTTGATTTTGGTGACCGGCTGGGGTTCCGCGTGCGTCCGGACGGACGCCTGGTGCGCCGGCGGGGGCCGCCCGGCGTGTCCATGGAGCGCGACCTGGTGGTGCGGGCCGCGCGTGAGTTGCAGCGTATCAGCGGCACCGGGCTGGGCGCCGAGCTGTACCTGGACAAGCGCTTGCCGGTGGGTGCGGGGCTGGGCGGTGGCAGTTCGGATGCGGCGACCACGCTGGTTGCCCTGAATCATCTGTGGGATACCGGACTGAGCAGGGAGCAGCTGGCCGCCATTGCCCTGCGCCTGGGCGCCGATGTGCCGGTGTTCGTACATGGCCATGCTGCATGGGCCGAAGGCATCGGCGAGCGCCTGCAGCCGCTGACCCCGGAGGAGCGCTGGTATGCCCTGTTGCTGCCGCCCTGCGAGGTTTCCACCGCGGCCGCTTTTGCCGCGCCGGAATTGACACGTCACACCCCACCAATCACAATACCGGCCTTTCTCGCCGGGGCCGGACGCAACGATTTTGCGCCGGTTGTTTGCGCGCAGTATCCTGACGTCGCCGAGGCGATGGCGTGGTTGCAGGGCTACGGAAAACCGTGCCTGACCGGCACAGGTGCGGCGGTATTTATGCCCTGTAGCGATCAGCAGGGCGCCCGGGAAGTCGTGGCAGCGCTGCCCGAACAGATGCAGGCACGCGGCTTTGTTGCCCGGGCCGTGCAGGGCCTGAACGAGTCGCCACTGTACCAGCGCCTGACAGAGTGATAACGCCTGGGGTGTAGCCAAGCGGTAAGGCACGGGGTTTTGATCCCCGCATGCGCAGGTTCGAATCCTGCCACCCCAGCCAGCTTGAGAGGCGCTTCAGCCTGCACCGTGGTGTAGCGGAAGCACCGGAACAACGGGGGCCGCAGGTGGCAGGGTTCGAACCGTAGAGGTTCGATAAACGCCGCAGGCGTTTGGGCAGCGGAGCGCAGCGACGCTGGTCCCGAAGGGACCGCTGCGCCGGGAGGCGCGCGTCAATCCTGCCACCCCAGCCAGCTTGAGAGGCGTTTCAGCCTGCACCGGGGTGTAGCGGAAGCGCCGGACGTAATGCCTGAGGCAGGGTGGGCCTGCTCATTCCCGGCCCCGGCTATTCCCTTTTGCCATCGCGCTCGCAACAAGGCGGCTTATGAATATCGAGCAAGGGAACGCAGTCCAGCAAAGCCGGCTGATGATTTTCACCGGCAATGCGAATCCGCGTCTGGCCCACGCCATCGCCAACTATCTGACCATTCCGCTGGGCAAGGCTTCGGTAGAACGCTTCAGCGATGGCGAGATCCAGGTGGAGATCGAGGATCACGTGCGCGGGCGTGATGCCTTTGTCATCCAGCCGACCTGCGCCCCCACCAACGATAACCTGATGGAATTGCTGGTGATGGTGGACGCCCTGCGCCGCGCTTCGGTGCAAAGGGTGACGGCGGTGATCCCTTATTTCGGTTATGCCCGCCAGGATCGTCGCCCGCGCTCGGCACGCGTGCCCATCACGGCCAAGCTGGTGGCCAACATGATTACCGCCGCAGGCGTCGATCGCGTGCTCACGGTCGATCTGCACGCCGATCAGATTCAGGGTTTTTTCAACGTGCCGGTGGACAACGTCTACGCTTCGCCGGTGCTGCTGGGCGACATCTGGCGCCAGCTATATCCGA
>SLLK01000212.1 GCA_007134115.1 Gammaproteobacteria bacterium
CGGGGTTGCCGTCGGGGCCTTCCGGGTTCACGTAAATCAAGCCCATCTGAACCGCAGCCAGCGGGTTTTCCAGCTCACGCTCGCCACTGTAACGCTTGTTGCCCAGCCATTCGTCCTCGGCACCCCAGTAGATGTCTTCCTCGGGCTGGTAGATGTCCTCGCGGCCACCGGCAAAACCGAAGGTCTTGAAGCCCATGGACTCCAGCGCCACGTTGCCGGCGAGGATGTACAAATCAGCCCAGGACAGCTGGTTGCCGTACTTCTGCTTGATCGGCCACAGCAGGCGGCGGGCCTTGTCCAGATTGCCGTTATCCGGCCAGCTGTTGACCGGGGCGAAGCGCTGGTTGCCGGTGGAGGCGCCGCCACGGCCGTCGCCGGAGCGGTAGGTGCCGGCGCTGTGCCACGCCATGCGAATAAAGAACGGCCCGTAATGGCCATAGTCGGCCGGCCACCACGTCTGCGAGTCGGTCATCAGGGCTTCGAGGTCCTTTTTGACCGCCTTCAGATCGAGCTTCCTGAATGCTTCCGCGTAGTTGAAGTCTTCACCCAGCGGGTTGGACTTCGGCGAGTGCTGGTGAAGGATGTTGAGGTTCAGCTGATCCGGCCACCAGTCCACATTGGCGGCACCCTTGCCAGCCATGGTGGTCTGGGATCCGTGCATCACAGGGCACTTGCCCGCGGTTTTGGCATCATTTGCGCCCATAAAATTCTCCATTATCTGTCAGGATGATAGAACTGATCCGTCAATACGGACGACAGGTGCGCTGCACCGTACGTCGTTTCGGCGCGGTGCGCCATGTCGCTTCGTTGGTGATTCGCCCGTGGTTGCTTTGGGGCCGTATGGCCAGAGGGTCTCTGGCATCAAACGGCAAGCACCGGGCGTCTTGCGCACCTGATACCCTACGTTATAAACCATGATAGCGATAGACGCCAATGAATATTGGGGATGTTATTGATAGTTTTTTGTAATGACCGGTTTGTGTTTGCCCGCCTGACAGACTGGCTGCGCGAGGCGGGCGGGCACGTCGGCCCGGAACCGGTTATGGTGGCCGCCCGGATGTGCGGGCTGCGCCCGCAATGCTATGATCCGGTCCTTTCGGACGCGTCCGCGGGCGCGCCATCCTGTCAGGCCATCAGCGAGGAAATCACATGCCCTTACCGCCAGCCGCGCCACGCGAGCGGATGCACACGCGGACCATAGAATGCCATGGTTATCGGCGAGACGACGGAATGTGGGACATTGAAGGACACCTTGTGGATACCCGTACCTGGGATTCGCGTAACGATCACCGCGGCGAGATCCCGGCGGGGACGCCGATTCATAACATGCATATGCGCCTGACGCTGGACCGCGGGTTGACCATCCGCGAGGTGCAGGTCGCGATGGATGATCACCCGTTCGGCATGTGCAGCGATATTCTGCCGGCCTACGAACAGCTGGTGGGCCAGCGCGTGGGGCCGGGTTTCAGTCATCTGTGCCGACGACTGTTCGGGGCGGTGCGTGGTTGCACGCATATCAGCAAGTTGCTGGAGAATCTGGCTACCGTTGCCTTCCAGGCGATGGGGCCGGCACTGTCGCGCGAGGCCCGGGAGCGCGGCGAGGACCCCACCGGCGGGCGCAAGCCCTTCTTCCTTGACGGCTGCCACGCCCTGGCGAGCGACAGCGAGGCGGTACGGGTGCATTTCCCCAAGTGGTACCGTAACCGCGATGCCGATGCGGGAGCATGATCTGATCCAGCGCTACTTCGCAGGCCGGGCTCCGGCCCGGCCCGATGTGCCGGTGGGTATGGGTGATGACGGCGCAGTGATGGCCGTTCCGCCGGGCATGATGCTGGTCAGTGTGGTGGATACGCTGGTGTCCGGGGTGCATTTCCCGGCCGATGCGCCACCGGCCGCCATCGGCCACAAGGCGCTGGCCGTGAATCTCAGCGATGTGGCGGCAATGGGGGCCGAGCCGGCATGGGCCACGCTGGCATTGACCCTGCCGGAAGTGCAGGATGCATGGGTAGCGGCCTTTGCCGACGGTTTTTTTGGCCTGGCGCAGGCGCATGACGTGGCGCTGGTCGGCGGTGATACCACGCAGGGGCCGCTCGCCGTTACCGTGCAGGTGCACGGGCTGGTGCCGGCCGGAGACGCGCTGTTGCGCAGTGGCGCCGGTGTGGGTGATGGGTTGTACGTGACCGGTACGCTGGGCGATGCGGCGTTGGGCCTGGCCTTGCTGCAGGCGCCGCACGATGAGCCGGACTTGCGCGACTGGTTGCTCAACCGCCTGCATTATCCGCAACCGCGTGTGGCTGCCGGGCAGGTGCTGCGCGGTGTGGCCAGCGCGGCCATTGATATTTCCGACGGGCTGCTGGCCGATCTGGATCATGTATGTGCGGCGTCGGAAGCAGGCGCACGGGTGCAGCTGGCGTCGCTGCCCCTGTCGCCGGCGTTCGACGCGCTGGCCACCGACGGACAACGCCGGCAGCTGCCACTGAGCGGTGGCGATGATTACGAGTTACTGGTCAGCGTGCCGGTCGCCAATGAGCCGCGCGCGGCCGAGTTGATGGCCGGGCTGGATTGCGGCTGGACCCGGATCGGCGAGATCGTGGCATCGCGGGACGTGGTCTGCGTGGATGCCGGGGGGCGCGCTGTGGAAGCGGGCGCCAGGGGATATTCACACTTTCAGGAGAGCGAATGATGGCGGCCGACAGAATTCCCGTACGGGACGTGGCGCGTGATCCGGTGTTGTTTCTGGCGACCGGTTTCGGTAGCGGACTGTTCCCGGTAGCGCCGGGTACTGCAGGTACCGTGGTCGCCGTGGGGCTGTACGCCGCCGCGGTGACCTGGCTGCCGGCGTGGGCCTACCTGGTTGCGTTGATCCTGTTGATCGTCGGCGGCTTCTGGTTATGCGAAAAGGCGGTGCAGCGGCTGGGCGTGGATGATCATCCCGGCATTGTGTGGGATGAGTTCGCCGGCTACGGCATCACCATGATTCCCGTCGTCGTCGGGCTGGCGCCGGAGTCGCCGCTGGCGGCTGCCATTGTGGGCTTCGTCGCGTTTCGCTTTTTCGATGTGATCAAACCGTGGCCGGTGAGCGCGGCCGACCGCCATGTAAAGGGCGGCGCGGGGGTGATGCTCGACGACATGATGGCCGCGGTTTACGCCGCCCCGGTGGTCGCGGTGGTGGCTGTTTCCGGGCTGTTGCCGGCGTTCTAGGCACCGTTCTCGCCAGGCCCGCCGGGAAAAATCTGAAGAACAATCAAAAGCGAACGATGAAGCGCACGAGCGATGGGTGAACAGTGAAAGGTGAATGGTGAAATGGGGTTCCCCCGTACACCGCCTTTCACTGTTCACGCCATTGACCCATAGCCTGGCGCTTCGCGATATCTTCAGCCGTGGGCGCGAAGGCATTGATCAGAGGTTTGACCCTGGCCTTACAATGCCTCCGGCGCACCCTCGCGGGTGTACTCGATGCAGGCGTAGGCCGAATGGTTGTGGATGGATTCGAAGTTTTCCGATTCCACCGTGTAACCCAGGATGCGCTCGTCCCTGTTCAGATGGCCGGCCACGTCGCGCACGATATCCTCGACGAATTTGGGGTTCTCATAGGCGCGCTCGGTGACGTACTTTTCGTCGGGCCGCTTGAGCAGGCCGTAGAGTTCGCATGAACCCTCGCCCTCGATCATGCGGATCATGTCGTCGATGCCTACAGCCTCGCCAAGGCGGGCAGTGAGGGTGATGTGCGAGCGCTGGTTGTGCGCACCGTATTCGGAGATTTCGCGTGAGCACGGGCACAGGCTGGTCACCGGCACCACGACACGCAGATACAGATCGGTGCGCGCGTCTTTCTTCACCGCCCGCAGTGTGACTTCGTAGTCAATGGCACTGCGTATCCCGGTGATGGGCGCGGGCTTGCTCATGAACCAGGGGAAGGCGATTTCCAGGTAGCCGGCCTCGGCGTCGAGCAGGTCGGTCATGCGATCGATGAGACCGGGCAGGCTTTGCAGGCTGAGCACGAAGTCGGCATCGTCGAGCAGCGCCACAAAACGCGACATGTGCGTGCCTTTTTGATGGTGTGGCAGGTTCACATACATGCTGAAGGTGGCGATGGTGTGTTGTTCAACGCCTTCAACATCACGCACCCGCATGGGATGACGGATGCTCTTGATGCCGACATGGTCAATGGCAATACGCCGGGTATCGGGGATCCCCTGTACATCGACAATTCCGGTCGCCGTGGTTGCGGCCTGATTGATGCGGTTCATGATCCAGTTTCCTTAGAGGCGCGTGCGTGGGCACGGTTTCTTGTTGGGTGTGTTGTGTCGCGCTGGTTGCCGTTCGTTTCAGTCGACGGCGTAGCGGACACAGGCCCGGTCGGTTTCCCACAGGGTGACCGCGTGGACCTTCAGGTTCTGACCATTCAGACGCTGCGACAGTTCATCATAAAAGTAGCGAGAAATGTTCTCCGCTGTCGGATTGATGCTGTCAAAGGGCTCCAGTTCATTCAGATAGCGGTGATCGAGGCGCTCGCCGACTTCCCGTGCGGCGCGTTTGATGTCGCGAAAATCGATCACCATGCCGATCTGGTCAAGTTCACTGCCGCGCACTTCCACTTCCACCTTCCAGTTATGCCCGTGCAAACGGCTGCACGCGCCCGGATAGTCTCGCAGCGTATGGGCGGCGGCGAATTCGCTGAGTACTCTGAGTGTGTAGGTGGCTGCCATGAGTGGTCCGCTGGTGGACTTAATTCCGACTAATGCGCTTGGGAATAATAACAGGATGTCCGGGGGTGGTCATCCAGGTTTGCAGTTGGGCGCCGAACCCGACAGGACCCGCTGAGATGTGACGAACTAATCAGCGTTGCCCTGGCGGCTGCGCCGGTCATGGCTGGCGCGAGGGGGCTCTGCGCGCGCCAGCAGGCGTCGCGCGGCGGCCAGGATGCCGTCTTCATCCAGGCCCGTTTCAGTCAGCAGTTCCTCGCGCGAGCCGTGTTCCACGAAACGGTCGGGCAAACCCACGCGGGTGGTGAACAGCTGCCTTCCATGGGCGGCCAGGCACTCCATCACCGCGCTGCCGGCGCCGCCGGGCAGGGCGCTTTCCTCCACCGTCAGAATGGCTTCGTGCTCATCGGCTATAGCCAGCACGGTGTCTTCGTCCAGCGGTTTGATAAAGCGCATGTTGACCAGGGTGGCGTCGAGTTTTTCCGCGACTGCTGCAGCCGGCGCTACCATGGTGCCGAAAGCCAGAATCGCCAGGCCGTTGCCGCGTCTGCGGATGTCCGCGCGACCCACCGGCAGTGCGTCCATTCTGGACTGCACGGCGACGCCGGGACCGCCGCCACGCGGGTAACGCACGGCGGCCGGGCCGTCCAGGGTGGTGGCGGTGTAGAGCATCTGCCGGCATTCGTTTTCATCGGCCGGCGCCATCACGGTGAAATTGGGCAGGCAGCGCAGCATGGCGACATCGAAACTGCCGGCGTGCGTGGGCCCGTCAGGCCCGACCAGACCGGCGCGGTCGATGGCGAAAATCACCGGCAGGTTCTGCAGGGCCACATCATGCACGACCTGGTCGTAGGCGCGCTGCAGGAAGGTGGAGTAAATCGCCACGACCGGCTTCATCTGCTCACAGGCCAGGCCGGCGGCCAGGGTGACGGCGTGTTGTTCGGCAATGCTGGTGTCGTAGTAACGCGCCGGGAAGCGCCGTTCGAACTCCACCAGCCCCGAGCCCTCGCGCATGGCCGGTGTGATGCCCACAATGCGGTTGTCCAGCGCGGCCATGTCGCAGATCCACTCACCGAATACGGCGGTGTAACTCAGGACGCTCTTTTTTGCCGCCATCTTGCCGGTGGCCGGATCGAAACCGCCCACGCCGTGATACTTGACCGGGTCTTCCTCGGCCCATGAATAGCCCTTGCCCTTGCGCGTGACGATATGCAGGAACTGCGGCCCCGGCAGATCACGCAGATTGCGCAGGGTGTGCAACAGGGTGGGCAGGTCGTGACCGTCGATGGGGCCAAAGTAGTGAAAGCCCATTTCCTCGAACAACGTGCCGGGCGTCATCATGCCCTTGAGATGTTCCTCGGCACGCCGTGCAAATTCGCGTACCGGCGGCAGGTGGTCCAGCACGCGCTTGCCTTCCTCGCGCACCGAGGTAAAGGCCCGGCTGCTCAGCAGGCGCGCCAGGTAATTGTTGACGCCGCCCACGTTGGGCGATATGGACATCTCGTTGTCGTTGAGTATGACCAGCATGTTGGCTTTGAGGTGCCCGGCATGATTCAGGGCCTCGTAGGCCATGCCCGCGGTCAGCGCGCCGTCGCCGATAACGGCCACAACGCGGCGGCTCTGCTCTCGGGTGTCCTGCGCCAGGGCCATGCCCAGCGCGGCGCTGATCGAGGTGCTGGAATGACCTACGCCGAAGGTGTCGTAGTTGCTTTCGGTGCGCTTGGGGAAAGGCGACAGGCCGCCGTGGCGCCGGATCGTGTCGATCTCTCCGCGCCGTCCGGTAAGAATCTTGTGGGCATAGGTCTGGTGGCCGACGTCCCACACCAGCCGGTCGTGCGGCGTGTCGTACAGATAGTGCAGCGCCAGGGTCAACTCAATGGTGCCCAGGTTGCCCGCGAAGTGCCCCCCGACCCGGCCGATGGTCTCGATCAGGAAGGTGCGCAACTCCCGTGCCAGGGGCGCCAGCCGGTCTTCCGGCAGCGCGCGCAGGTCGGCCGGCGAATCGATGCTGTCCAGCAGTGGGAAGGCCGTGTTGCTCATGTGCTCTGTCAGTCGGGGTGTTTGCAGGGACGTTCCGCCCTGAAGCGTGCAAAGTATGGCGCTCGCCGGGTCAGGGATCAAGCAGTTGCCGATCACAAAGAGATCAGACTCCCCGCAGCGCGCCGGGGTTCCCCCCCGGGGAACCCGTCACCTGTGAAAAGCACCACCGAAGACACCGAGCAAAAAGAGATTGTTACTCAGACCCTTCGGTGTATTCGGTGATTTCGGTGGCTGGTTTAACCTGGGTGGCACCGCCCTTGAACAGCGCCACCGAATACACCGAATCCACCGAGGTGGGCTATCCCCGCCCTTCGGTATATTCGGTGATTTCGGTGGCTGGTTTAACCGGGGTGGCACCGTCTTTTGAACAGCGCCACCGAAGACACCGAATGCACCGAGGTGGGCTATCCCCGCCCTTCGGTATATTCGGTGATTTCGGTGGCCAGTTAAACCGGGGTGGCACCGTCTTTTGAACAGCGCCACCGAAGACACCGAATGCACCGAGGTGGGCTATCCCCGCCCTTCGGTATATTCGGTGATTTCGGTGGCC
>SLLK01000358.1 GCA_007134115.1 Gammaproteobacteria bacterium
CTGGTCGCCCGGTCCAGCCGGTGCACCAGCTCCAGCCCCTGCCAGTGGGGATGCACCTCGCGCAGCGCCTCGATCACCCCCACGGCGATACCGGTACCGCCGTGCACGGCCACGCCGGCCGGCTTGTCCAGCACCAGCAGGTCCTCGTCCTCGTGCAGCACGCAGCGCTGCAAGCGTTGCCCCAGCGCGCTGTCGCCGCCTTCCTGTGGCGCCTCGAGGCGCACCGGCGGGATACGTACGCTGTCCCCGGCCTGCAGACGGTACGAAGGAGACACCCGGGAACGATTCACGCGCACTTCGCCCTTGCGCACGATGCGGTAGACCAGCGAACGGGGCGCGCTGCGCAACCTCGCCATGAGGAAGTTATCCAGCCGCTGCCCCGCCCGATCCGGGTCGATCTCCACGTACTGCACACTGCGGGTCGCTGAAGTCACTTTTTGCGGAACCTCTGATCAATCCGGGCAAGGAAAACAGGCATTCTAGCGTACCCTGATTGATGCAGGGGCAACTTGTTGATATATTCGGGCAGTCGGGAGTGTGCGCCGGACATCTGCTGCACAATCCCGCCAGCGATCCCCACGGGGATCGGCAAGACCAAAGAGGATTTACCGGAAGCCGTCCGAACGCAGCCGGGTGAGCATGAAGCGGGTATACGCCGCGAGCAGTGACAGTCGTCAACACCGCTACCTCAGGTAGACGGACCCGACCATCACCCTTGCATACGGCAAAACTGCCGCTCACGGGCGCGATTTTGGATCGGCTTCCACAGGACGCGTGGCCGCTTGCCCCCAGGGGTCAAGAGCGGATCGAAAACAAAGCGCTCCCGCGCCCGCGCCTGGATTTGCGTCAAAACTGCTGCACTCGAGAGGCCGCTCCGGCCGGTCCCTTGCGCAACAGCCCTGGCGTTGCAGTGGCACAGGCCATTGCAACAGCATCATGCCAAACGCGATTCCCGGCTCGGGTCTGCGGCGGTAGAGCGCCAACCGGACCATGACAACATGAAAAGAATGCTGATTAACGCAACTCAGCCCGAAGAGTTGCGCGTTGCACTTGTTGACGGACAGAAACTCTACGACCTCGATATTGAAGTCCCCTCCCGGGAACAAAAAAAGGCCAACATCTACAAGGGCCGTATTACCCGGGTAGAACCCAGCCTCGATGCCGCCTTCGTGGACTATGGCGCGGAACGCCACGGCTTTCTGCCCATGAAGGAAATCGCGCGCGCCTATTTCAAGCCGGGTACCGAGGATAACGGTGGCCGGGTGGCAATACAGGACGCCATGCGCGAAGGCCAGGAAATTGTCGTACAGGTGGAAAAGGAAGAGCGCGGCAACAAGGGCGCGGCGCTGACCAGCTTTATCAGCCTGGCCGGGCGCTTTCTGGTACTGATGCCCAATAACCCCCGCGCCGGGGGTGTTTCGCGCCGCATTGAGGGCGACGACCGGGACGAAATCAAGGAAGTACTGCGCAGCCTGGATATCCCTGACGGCATGGGTCTGATCGTGCGTACCGCGGGCATGGGCCGCAACATCGAGGAACTCAAGTGGGACCTCGAATACCTGCTGCAACTGTGGTCCTCCATCGAGACCGCTGCCAACGAACGCAAGGCGCCCTTCCTGATCTATCAGGAAAGCAACGTCATCATCCGCGCGCTGCGCGATCACCTGCGTAACGATGTCAGCGAGATCATGATCGACGATGCCGCGGTCTACGAACAGGGACACGAGTTCATGTCCCAGGTGATGCCGCAGAACCTCAGCCGGCTCAAGCGCTATGAAGACGAGACGCCGCTGTTCACCCGCTATCAGATCGAAAGCCAGATCGAGACGGCGTTCAACCGCGAAGTGCGGTTGCCTTCGGGTGGCTCGGTCATCATCGACCACACCGAGGCACTGACCTCCATCGATATCAACTCCGCCCGCGCGACCAAGGGCGCCGATATCGAGGAAACCGCCCTGCAGACCAACCTTGAAGCGGCCGATGAAATCGCGCGCCAGCTGCGGTTACGTGACCTGGGCGGCCTGCTGGTCATCGATTTTATTGACATGACGCCGGCACGCAATCAGCGCGAGGTGGAAAACCGCCTGCGTGACGCACTCAAGGCGGACCGGGCCCGGGTACAGGTGGGCCGCATCTCGCGTTTCGGCCTGCTGGAAATGTCACGTCAACGCCTGCGTCCCTCGCTGGGCGAATACAGCCAGATCGTATGCCCGCGCTGCAGTGGCCAGGGCACCATCCGCAGCATTGAATCGCTGTCACTGTCGATCCTGCGTCTGATCGAAGAAGAGGCCATGAAGGAACGCACAGGCCGGGTCGTGGTGCAGGTGCCGGTGCCCGTCGCCAGCTTCCTGCTCAACGAAAAACGTCAGGTGCTGGGCTCCATCGAAACCCGCTGTGGTGTGAGTGTGTTGCTGGTGCCCAATCAGCACTTCGAAACGCCCCGCTACATTATCCAGCGACTGCGCGATGACGAGCTGGCCGACGACCCGTCCAGCGACGCCAGCTATCTGCTCGCCGAGCAGGAACCGGCGCTGGATGATCCGGTGCTCAACGGCCCGGCGCGCGCCCAGGCCCCCGAAGAGCCGGCGGTCAAGAGCATCAGCCCGACCACGCCGGCGCCGGCGCCGACCACTGCCTCGCCACGACCCGTGGCCGTTGGTGGCGGATTGATCAAGCGCCTGTGGGAGCGTCTGACCGGCGACGGTGACGACGCTGAAGACAAGACCGCCAGTGGGCATCGGGGTGACACCCGGGGGCCGTCGCGGGACGCCGATAAATCCGGCGGGCGGCGCGGTGGACGCGGGCGCGGTGGACGCGGGCGCAACGGCCAGCGCGGCGCGGATGCGCGTGGCCCACGAGAGCGCAACGATCGCCATCAGCCATCACAGCAGGCCAAACAGGACGGCGGCAGCAAGCCCGCCGACGATGAGCGCAACACGACGGACAACGCCCCGGCCGCTGCCAGCAAGGGCCCGGAGGCAGAGCGTCAGGGCCAGGGTGGCGACAACCAGGCCCAGGGCAAGGGCAAGGGACGCAGCCGACGCGGTCGCCGCGGCGGTCGTCGCCGTCGCCGTTCCGGCGGTGGCGGCGGCGAGCAGCAAGCCAACGCCCCGAGCGGTCACAACACAGCCGGTGGCAGCCCTGCCGGGCAAAACCCGCCAGCCACGCCGCCCGCCGCCGGGCAGAGTGCTCCGGAAACGGCCGGTCAGCCCACCGGACACGGCGGCCAGCCGGCCGAGTCGCAGCACAGCGCCGAACCGGTGGCCCGGCAGACGGCTGGCGGACCTGACGCAGGTGGCAACGACCGACCTGAAGCCGTAGCCACCGAACAACCGGCGGCTTCCGAAGCCACAGCGCCGGTCGGCGAAGCGCCGGGACAGGAAGCCACCCCCGCCGACAAGCCGAAGGCACCTCGCCGCCGGCGCGGCGGTGGTGGTGGTCGGGACAAGGCTGCAGCGGCACCTGTTGAATCCGCCGGCGGTGGCGACCAGGCCCCGTCCGCGCCTACCAGCGCACAGGAGCAGGCGAACGCGCCCGCCGACACACCGGTTGCCGACAAGAAGCCGGCCACCGCGGAGATCGGCTCCATTGGCAAACCGGGCAATCCGCCGCCGGCAGAAAGCGCCGATAGCAGCAGCGGCGACGTCGCGGACAACGCAGAACCGGCGGCGAGCAAGCCCAAACGGACACGTGCGCGCGCCAAACCGAAGGCCAAAGTCAACGACCAGACCAATCAGACCGACGCGTCGCCGGCCGAGCCACCTGCAGAACCGCCGCAGGGCAACGACGGCAAGGACTGACGACCGTTTTCATTGGGCCGCTAAGACTGATCGTCTATAATGGCTCATTAATCCAATCCTGCGGGGCGCCCAAAGCGCGCCCCGACTTCATCACTTCCGCCGGGAGGAATCATGACGGACAGCTTCAAGGCACGCGGCACGCTGGACGTGGACGGGCGCGAATACGAAATCTATCGTCTCGACGCGCTCAAGGACGACAAGGTCAGCAGCCTGCCCTTCTCACTGAAGATTCTGCTCGAGAACCTGCTGCGCAAGGAAGACGGCGAAAACGTCACCGCCGACGACATCAAGGCACTGGTCAACTGGGAGCCGAAGGAAGAGCCCAGCCAGGAGATCGCCTTCACACCCGCGCGGGTCGTGATGCAGGATTTCACCGGCGTGCCGGCCGTGGTGGATCTGGCCGCCATGCGCGACGCTATGAAGGCGCTGGGCGGGGATCCCGAAAAGATCAATCCGCTGTCTCCCGCCGAACTGGTCATCGACCACTCGGTTCAGGTGGATGAGTACGGCAAGGCCAATGCAGCCGATCTCAACGCCGCCATCGAGTTCCAGCGCAACCGCGAACGCTATGCGTTCCTGCGCTGGGGTCAGACCGCATTCTCCAATTTCAGCGTGGTACCGCCGGACACCGGCATTGTCCATCAGGTCAACCTGGAATACCTGGCGCGTGTGGTCTTCACCCGCGATACCGACGGCAAGCCACAGGCATACCCCGACACGCTGGTCGGCACCGACTCGCACACCACCATGATCAATGGCGTGGGCGTACTCGGCTGGGGTGTGGGCGGCATCGAAGCCGAAGCCGCCATGCTCGGCCAGCCCATCAGCATGCTCATCCCCAATGTGGTGGGCTTTCGCCTGACCGGCTCGCTGCCCGAAGGCGCCACCGCCACCGATCTGGTGTTGACGGTGACGGAACAGCTGCGCAAGAAAGGCGTGGTCGGCAAGTTTGTGGAATTCTTCGGCGAAGGCCTGGACGAGTTGCCTCTCGCGGATCGCGCCACGATCGCCAACATGGCGCCCGAATACGGCGCCACCTGCGGGATTTTCCCCATTGATGCCGAAACCCTGCGTTATCTGGAACTCACCGGCCGCGAGCCCGACCAGATTCGCCTGGTGGAAGAATATGCCAGGGCCCAGGGCATGTGGCGCCAGACGGACACCCCCGATGCACGTTACAGCGACGTGGTCGAGCTGGACCTGAGCACGGTGGTGCCCAGCCTGGCCGGCCCGCGCCGCCCGCAGGACCGCATCGCGCTGACCGAAGCGAAGGATGTCTACCTCAAGCACCTGCAACCCCTGCTTGACGAGCGCGACGGTCACAACGGCGACCAGGCCCGCTTTGAGAGCGAAGGCGGCAACAGTGGCGAACCCCCGCTCAAGGGTCAGGCGCCGGTGGAATACAAGGGCGAGAAATTCAATCTCAAGGACGGCGACGTCGTCATCGCCGCCATCACCAGCTGCACCAACACCTCCAACCCGGCGGTCATGCTGGCGTCCGGCCTGCTCGCGCGCAACGCCGTGAACAAGGGCCTGGACGTCAAGCCCTGGGTCAAAACCTCACTGGCGCCGGGCTCCATGGTGGTCACCGCGTACCTGAAAAACGCGGGCGTCATGGACGATCTGGAGAAGCTGGGCTTCCATCTGGTCGGTTACGGCTGCACCACCTGCATCGGCAACTCGGGTCCGTTATCGGAGCCGATCAGCAACGCTATCCAGGATCACGATCTGGTGGCATGCTCGGTACTCTCCGGTAACCGTAACTTCGAGGGCCGCGTGCACTCGGATGTGCGCATGAACTTCCTGGCCTCGCCGCCGCTGGTGGTCGCCTACGCCCTGGCCGGCACCATGAACATCGACCTGTACAAGGAACCGCTGGGACAGGACAAGGACGGCAACGACATTTACCTCAAGGACATCTGGCCCAGCCAGCAGGAAGTGCGCGACGCCATTCGCGAGAACGTCGACGCACAGGCCTTCACCAGCTCCTACGGTTCGGTGTTCAAGGGCGATTCGCGCTGGAACAAGCTGGATGTGCCCGAGGGCGAAATTTACCAGTGGGACGAGCAATCCACCTACGTCAAGAACCCGCCCTACTTCGAAGGCATGAGCATGTCGCTGGACGAAATCAGCGACGTCAAGGGTGCACGCGTACTGGCATTGCTCGGCGACAGCATCACCACCGACCACATTTCACCGGCCGGTGCGATCAAGCCGGACAGCCCCGCAGGCAAATACCTGCAGGACAACGGCGTCAAGCCGGCGGATTTCAACTCCTACGGCTCCCGTCGCGGCAACCACGAAGTGATGATGCGCGGCACCTTTGCCAACGTACGCCTGCGCAACAAGCTGGTGCCGGGCGTCGAGGGCGGCTTCACCCGTCACATCCCCAGCGGCGAGCAGATGGCCATCTACGATGCCGCGATGAAGTACCAGCAGGACAACACGCCGCTGGTGGTGCTGGCCGGCAAGGAATATGGCACGGGCTCCTCGCGTGACTGGGCGGCCAAGGGTACCCGCCTGCTGGGCGTAAAGGCGGTCGTCGCCGAGAGCTTTGAGCGCATCCACCGCTCCAACCTGGTGGGTATGGGCGTGCTGCCGCTGCAGTTCCGTGAAGGCGACAGCGCTGAAAGCCTGGGCCTCAAGGGTGAGGAAACCTTTGATATCACCGGCCTCAAGAAAGGCAGCAAGGAAGTCGATGTCACCGCCACCAGCGATGACGGCAACAAGACCTCCTTCAAGGTTCGGGTGCGCATCGATACGCCCAAGGAATGGGACTACTTCGTCCACGGAGGCATCCTGCCGTACGTGCTGCGACAGCTCGCCGGATCGAAGGAAGCCGCCTGAAGCTCTGTTCAGAGCCACGAAAAACCCGCCCGGATGGGCGGGTTTTTTTTGGCCCGGCACGCCGACGGCAAGCGTCGGGCATTCAGGCAGTCAGCTTGCTGCCGCTACCCAGACCGGTCGCCCAGCGGGTATCGAGATCACGCAGCAGATACAGCGCAATACAGGCAGCCAGCATGGGCCACGCCGCGAAGAACAGCAGATGATCGAATGGCGCCAGATATTGCTGCCACGAAGACAGCGTGGAAATGGCGTGGAATACCAGCACCAGACCATAACTGATGCGCTTGAAAGAACCCGTGACAAAGGCAAGAACCAGCACGAGTTCCAGCGCACCAATCACATAGAACGCCGTCGCGTCCAGCCCACCGAGGCCGTAGAAGCCCTCGAATACGGCACCGGCGTGATCCGGTTGCACGAACTTGTCCAGCGTCCACATGAACATCACGATGAATACGCCGATGCGCAGCAGCAGCAGCGACCAGGTGATACGGTCATTCTGACTCATGATTTAGTCTCCCTCTGGTTATGGTTGCGGTCGTTATCCGTGCCGCCGACATACGCCGGCAACGCGGAACCGGACACCGCCAGTTTCTCCTCCCGCGGCGGGGCCGCATCATCCGACCACGCCAGCTGGCGGTA
>SLLK01000282.1 GCA_007134115.1 Gammaproteobacteria bacterium
AATCCCTCTGCAGATGATCAACAGGGGCGAGGTGGCACAACGTTTCGGTTTCGTGCCGGACCCGCAACCCACAACCCGGTCCCGCTGAAAAACGCGGACGCCCGTGAACGTTCAGCGCCTGTCTCGCCGCGCCAACCAGCGGTCCAGTTGATTGGCAAAAGCCTGGCGTTCGCGCTGACCGGGTGGCGGCGGACCGCCGGTATTGATACCGCTGCCCCTGAGCGTGTCCATGAAGTCGCGCATATTCAGACGCGCACGCACATTTTCCTCGGTGTACAGCTCGCCGCGCGGGTTCAGCGCGACCGCGCCTTTGGCCACAATCTCCGCAGCCAGCGGAATGTCGGCAGTGATGACCAGGTCGCCAGGCACCGCCAGTCGCACGATTTCGTTGTCGGCGACATCGAACCCGGCGCTGACCTGCAGCATTTTGATAAACGGGGACGGCGGCGTGCGCACGGCCTGGTTGGCCACCAGCGTCACAGTGACTCGTGCGCGGCGTGCGGCACGGAACAGAATCTCGCGGACGGTGCCCGGACAGGCATCGGCATCAACCCAGATCTGCGACGGCGACTCACTCATGAATCGTCGTCGGCCGCCACGAATGCCTGGCGATGAAACTCGGCCGCCAGGGCAACCTCCGCCACACCCGCCTCGCCCGGTTCCGGCGGGCTATCCCCGGCGAGCACGGCCAATACGGCATGGGCACCGTGCGCCAGCGAATCGAGGCTGTAACCGCCTTCAAGCACGAACACCAGTCGCCCGTCACAATGCCGTGCGGCCAGATCCTGCATGATGCCGGTCATGGCGCCAAAACCCTCATAGGATACGTTCAGGGCCAGGTCCTGCCAGTGCGGGTCAAAGCCCGCCGACACCAGAATCAGGTCCGGCTTGAACCAGTCCGCTGCCGGGACCACGATTTCCCGCATGGCCTTGAGATAGGCGGTATCACCCGAGCCCGCCGGCATCGGGATATTCACCGTGGTGCCCTCGCCCAGACCCACGCCGACGTCCTCAAGACGACCGGAACCGGGATAAAAGGGCGCCGCCCGGTGAATATCCACGAACAACACGTCCGGATCCGCCCAGAAGATATCCTGGGTGCCATTGCCATGATGGGCATCCCAGTCGAGAATCATCACCCGTTCGCAGTCCAGTGCGGCCTGGGCGTGGGTGGCCGCAACCGCAACGTTGTTATACAGACAGAAACCACGCGCACGCACCGGCTCGGCATGGTGCCCCGGCGGCCGCACCAGGGCAAAGGCGCTGTCCGCGTCGCCCCCGACCACTGCCTCCACTGCGGCAATGGCAGTCCCCGCGGCGACTTCGGCCGCTTCCACGCTACCTGCCGAAACTGCAGTGGTATCGACATCCAGCCATGCGCTCTTGCCCCGCAGTTCATAGATAGAATCCAGATATGCGGTGGTATGCACCCGCGCCAGTTGTTCGCGGGTGGCAACGTTACCAGTGGCGAAGCGCAGCCCGGCCAGCGGTTGTTTTTCCAGCAAGTCGAGGATTGCTGTCAGTCGCCCGGGGTGCTCCGGATACTTCCATTCGCCATAGAGCCCGGACAGCATGCCGCGCACCCGCTTGTCCAGGCGCCCGGGCAGAAACGCATCGTTCACATCCGGCTGATGCGCCAGCATCCTCTGGTCGTAAAACACGACAACATCGCGATTTCCCGTCATGCCTGCTCTCACTGTTGCAAGACATCAATCACCGCGGCTCTGAAACGCCGGGTACACCGCCACAAGTCTAAGCGTAAAAGCACTGTGGCGGGGAAAATCCGGCCACATCGCACCCACAACCCGGTCAGCCGGCCGGGTCGGTCGCCGCCCATAACTGCACGCTGAACCAGCCTCGGTGATCGCTCCACCCGCGTTGTGGCACAAACCCGACCTCGCCGGCCAGCGCCGCGAGGTCATCGGCAGTGAACTTGTGACTGTATTCAGTCACGATCACCTCACCCGCGGCCAGGTCAATGCACTCGCCGCCGATACGCACCTGCTGGGCCACCTCACTGACCAGGTGCATCTCGATGCGCCCGTACGCTGCATTCCACACCGCGCGATGGCGAAACCGCTCGGGTATAAAGTCGGCACCCAGCTCGCGATTCATACGCACAAGCAGATTGCGATTAAACGCCGCGGTCACTCCGGCGCTATCGTTATACGCCGCCTCCATGGTCGCCACGTCCTTTTGCATATCCACGCCCAGCAGCAACGCGCCATTTGCCCCGGCGACCTGCCGGAATTGACGCAACAGTTCCACGGCCGCATCCGGCGTAAAATTGCCCAGCGTGGAACCGGGGAAATACACCAGATGGCGTCGCGGCGAAACACGTCCGTACGGCACCGGGAAAGGCCGGGTGAAATCGGCACACACCGGCAACACCTCCAGCCCGGGATATTCCTGTGCAAGCAAACCGGCACTGGTCTGCAAATGCTCGCCGCTGATTTCCACCGGCACGTAGCCGGCAGGCTTTTGCAGCGCATCGAGCAAAAGGCGAATCTTGACACTGCTGCCACTGCCCGGCTCGATGAGCAACGCCTCCGGACCCACAGCCTGCCCCATTTCGGCGGCATGCTCGCGCATAATGGCCAGTTCGGTGCGGGTCGGATAATACTCGGGCAGATCGCAGATGCGGTCAAAGAGGCGGGAGCCCTCAGCGTCGTAGAAATACTTGGGATATAGATGTTTGGATCGAGCGCCCAGTCCCGCCAGCACATCCTGCAAAAAGTCCGTATCCGGCGCTGGGGCCGGTGTCGCCCCGGACATGCTGTTCATCCAGTTATCCTTTGCTTAAGGCCGGGCCGCTGCCACGCGTGCGTCAGCAGCAGCCCGTCATCACCGCAACATCAAACGTAAAAGTCCAGATCTTCCTGGTGCTTGAGCAGATCGCGAACCTTGTGCGGGTCATCGCCGAAGAAGTACACCAGCCCCCAGTGGGTGCCGTAGGCTTCGCGCTCGGCGACCACTTCCTCTTGCAGATCGTAGAGCTCGTGGCTTTCGAAAAATGGGTGTTTGGCGGTCTCCTCAGGAAACTCCAGCTTGCTGACGACGCGGCGGCGCGGGAAAACGCCGAAGCAACCGGCGTAGCCTTTGGCGCCCTTGACCGGCTCGGGGAAAAAGGCGTCGACCTCTTCCTTCGTTGCCTTGGGGTCAAACACCAGGGCCGTCGCCTGATAGGCGTTAAAGCCGTAAGCACGCTCAATCAATTCGAAGGCCTTGAAGCCGGGCGGCCGATAGGCAACCTCGCCAAAGTACATGGTGCCATCCGAGGTCACGAAATACTCCGGATGGATGAGGCCAAATTTGATATCAAAGGCCTTGATGAGCTTCTCGATTTCCTTGGTGATCGCATGACGCCAGCTCTCCAGCTCCGGCGTCGCGGGCACGAACACCGAATAGCCCAGGGTCACGTATTCCGAGATATTGAGAAACTTGATCTCACCGTCATGAATCCAGCATTCGACCGCGAACTCCCAGCCGTCCAGATGGCTTTCCATCAACAGCGGATACTCGCTGTCCGGAATCGCGTCAATTTCCTCCGGCGTACGCACCACACGATGACCCAGGCAACCCGCCTGGTCAAAGGCCTTGAGGTGGATAGGGTCGTTGGGGTCGCCCTCAAGCTTGAGCAGCGTCTGGTTGACGCGCTTGAGGAAACGAAACACGTCATCCCGCTCATGCGCTTCCTCGAACACGCCGACGCGAATACCGCCAAGATGGGCGCGCCGCTTCATCAGTGCTTTGTCACGGAACAGCACTGACTGACCATGCAGGCGCGGCTTGTCCATCAACACAGAGTTGATAGCGCCGGCCCACTCCACGGTCTCCTCGTACAGCGGCACCGCCACATCGACGCCTTCTTTCTTGAGAATCTCGGCAATCTCCAGGGAACGCTCGTTGAGGCGCTCGAAATCCCAGCGAATGTAGGGGATGTTGTTCTCGCGCGCATAGTCTTCTGCCCAGGCGGGCGCGATAACCACATAGCGGCGGTCAAAGTCATCCATTGCCTTGATAGCATTGAGACTCCAGCCCAGCAAGGCAATGTACCCCTTGTCGGGATTCTTGTTGCTCATGTCCCGCTCGGCCCACAGAGCTGAGTCCGGTTTTTCGGGCTGTTGCTTCATTTTGTCGCGAGTGCTTTGCTGGACTGTCATAAAACCTCCTTCGTTACTGCACAACGGGGTCAAAAAACCCCGGTTTTGCCGGCACTGCATGGCCGGCGGCGGCGTACCGCCCTTGCGCGCGCCGTGTGTGCAAAGACCACGGCGGCGCCAATACGTTCAACGTCCGGCGCCCCAACTCTTGCGTACCAGACAGGAAATCTCGTTGACTTCGTCCGCGGGCACCGCCCCGGGGTCCCCGAGCGCACGCGGATCATGGTGGAAGGCGTACAGACGCGCCACAAACGCGGCCACGGGCAGTGACGACTCGCCCGGCCATTCGCCGTGCCCGGCAACCGAGGTGATCACCCCCTGCCCCCAGTCCTGCGCGCTGTCATTGTTGGGATTGAAGAAATACACCCGCATCTCGCCCTCGGCATCCAGGGCCAGGCGCTGGATGCTGATTGCATGCCAGCCCAGAAAACGGCCCATACTGTCGGTGCTGGCGATGCCGGCGGGTTGCGGGTGGACCAGCGGCAGATCGCCGTTATAGAAGGGATGATAGGCAGCATGGAAGGTGCGGATAAAACCGTCCAGATCCTGCAGCTGGCCGGTCGCCACATCCACGGCGATACAGAAACCGCGATAGACGCCATCGCCGTGGAACTCCGGATTCACCCACTGGTGTGGATCGCCCCCGCGCTGCGCGCAGCGCCGACCCATTTCCCAGTAAATTCGATCCAGGTGCGGCACCATGATCAGGGACACGGCGTCCACATCGGGCGCGGCCAGCGGCACGGCACCCTCGGGCAAGTCGGCCGAGAACAGCGCCTCGCCCTCGAAATGAATGCTGACATCATCATCGCGCGCCACCGCATTGAGCAGCTCGAGAAGCCGCCGCGGATCCGCCGAGGACCACATGGAAAGCGCCCGTGCCGACTGGCAGGTGGGATGATTGCCCTGCCCCACACCCAGTGGCTGGCCCAGCATCGCCAGCACATCGGCCAGCAGAAATACCCGCGGCGGATGACTGTCGCCGTAAGCCAGCCGCAAGCGCTCCTGCACCGCGGCGCAGGGCTGCGAGACCACCTGGCGCCACAGCGCCGGGGCCACACCGGGCACATGCAGTATGGCACGCTCGAGCATCATGGCCAGGCCATGGACCGCCTGGCTGGTTTCAGGATGCGCGGCTTCATCCACCAGCCGGTAGACCAGTTGCGGATAACACAGCAGCGCATCACACCCGGTACTGCTCAGCCCCAGCGCGGTCAACAACAGGTCATCGTGACGATTGCGCAAATGGTGCAACAGCACCGGATGATACGGCGACACCATGCCGCTTTCGCGCATCGAGGCACCCATGGCGCGGGCCTCGGCGGTGAGCGCCGGGTAATCCATTTGCGCCAGCTTCCGGGCATAGGCGTCCACGCCCGGATCGCCGGCACACCCGGGGGTGGGGCTGAATAATGCATTGACCAGGCTTGTCGCCGAGCCATCCTCATCTTCCACGCCGGCTTGCGTCATACCCAGTGCGATCTGCGCCACCATGTGCTTGGCGGTATCCACACGCACCGGGCGTTGCGCCAGGATGCGCCGCACCTCGCCGGCCAACTCGGCCACCAGATGCTGGCTGCCCATCCGCTCCAGCAGGAACTGGTAAAGCGCCAGTACGCGCTTGCCCAGCTGATCGGGACGGGTGCGATCCGCCTCGCCCAGAGTGCCGGCGGCCAGATCCAGATTCAGCGCCATGATCTGACGCAGCAGCCGCCGCGCGTGTTCAGGATGCAGATCCGGGTGCTGGTAGTCGCCTAGCGCCACGGCCAGCAGGCGTACTTCGCTGAGTATCTCCACCCGCGTCGTATCGTGATCGCCCAGGCGCAACGCGCGCCAGGCCAGTTCCGGCATCAGCGTGGCCGGGTAATCCCAGTCGCTGCCGGCAAACACCTGCGCCGCTTCCACGTCGGCAACGCGCTGATACAGCGCGTCAAAGCCGCCGGGGAGATCAATCAGCTCGACCATCCGATCGAGCACCTCATGCACCGGGGCATAAGGGTCATGTTCATGCGCCTGGCGCAATGCCGCCAGCGCCTGCGCAAAGGCCTCGGTCGCGGCCTGCAGATGGGGCTCAGCGTTTGCTGAACGTGACTCGGGCATACTCGGTTCGTCCTGTGCCGGAAGGGATGACAATCCGGCTGATTGCGGGTTGTGACACCCACACTATGACACACAACGCGCCGCGGCTTCAGGGACCGGCCCCGGCAACAGCGCTTGTACTGGCCGTGTCTTGTGCGACACTGCATATCATGATTGCCTGCAAAATGAGTACGTTAGCGCCACGGACCGGCAATCCAACCCGGCCTCTGCGCGCCTGCCGGTCCGGCGTGGCTGCCACCCTTGCCGTGTGCCTGTGGGCAGCGCCTGTCACCGACACACTGCTGGCAGCCCCCAACGAACGCCCGGCTGAAGATCACGAGGCAGAGGCCCTGCCCGATCTCAACGAGTGGCGTCTCGATCCTGTGACCGTGCCCGACCCCGAAATACCGGACAACAGCGGCGAAACGCTGAGCGTCGAGGAGATACTCGAAGCGCGGGAAGCATTGAGCGTCCCGCCCGCCCACGAGGACTATCCGCTGGTGCCCGGCTGCGAACCGGTGCCCGGGGAAACCGGCAAACTCGTGCCGGCCGAACAAACCCATCACCTGGGCTCGCGCGCCGTGTGCCTGCCGGCCCAATGGATCGACAACTTCTTTGCCGAGGAGGACGATGATTTCTATGCGGCGCGCACGCTGATCCGCGTAATCTCGTTCGGGCGCTGGCAATCGCGCGGCGAAACGGCCAGTGGCACGCGTGTCAACGCGCGGGTGGCGTTGCCGCATACCGGCGACCGGTTGTCGCTGATCCTGCGCAGCGACGACAAGGATGATGACCGCCTCGCCGAACGTGACGATGTGGGCGAGGGCGAGCTCACCGGCGACGAATCCGCGGGTGTGGTACGCGCGGCACTGCGCTTCGCCGCCTGGCAGACACGCATGATCACGACCAGTCTCGAAGCGGGTGTACGCGGCGGCGACGGCTTTGTGCGCAGCCGGTTCC
>SLLK01000363.1 GCA_007134115.1 Gammaproteobacteria bacterium
ACAAGAATCTTACGGTGCCCTGTATGGCTGTCATTCGTCGTCTGACGCTGCGACAAGGCCGTTCGAACTACCATTGGGTACACAGTGATGATCCAGATTCGGTGTATTCGCTGGCCCATGTGTTTTGGCCGAACAAGCCCCCGAATCCGGCACAACAATCATTCGCCAGTGCCGCGTTCGTGGCGCCACAGGACGTCGCCGACGCCGTGGTCGGCGTTGATCTTTCGTGCCATCACGAACAGCAGGTCGGACAGGCGGTTGAGGTATCGGGTGGCTTCCTGGTTGATGTCTTCGCCGTGGGCCAGGGTGGTGAGGCGGCGCTCGGCGCGGCGGCAGACGGTGCGGCCCACGTGACAGGCCGCGGCCGCGGCGTGGCCGCCGGGGAGGATAAATTCCTGCAGCGGCGTGAGGTGCGTATTGTGCGCATCCAGCCACTGCTCGAGTGTGGCCACCCGGGCCGCCTGAATGGCGGTGTGGCCGGGAATGCACAGCTCACCGCCCAGATCGAACAGGTCGTGCTGAATGTCGGTAAGCTGCTGGCTGATGAGTGCGCCGGGCTGCGCGGCGATGACCGTGCCGATGACGCTGTTGAGTTCGTCCACGGTGCCGTAGGCCTCGACCCGGGCATCGTCCTTGGCCACGCGGCCACCGTCACCCAGGCCGGTGGTGCCGGCGTCGCCGGTGCGAGTGTAGATTTTCGACAGTCTATGACCCATGGTTGTCAGCCCTCCAGCCGGAAGATCACCGGCACATAAAGCCCTTCGATGCGGTGTTGATAGTCCCCGAGCGGGCCGGACTCCGCCAGCGCACGCAAGGCATCCAGCGCCGAACGGTCGAGCACCCGGTGACCGGAGCTGCTGGCAATGGCGACGTTGTCCAGGCGCCCGTTGGCATGGATGTCCAGACGCAGCACCACTTCGCCCTGCCAGCCGCGCTGACGGGCCAGGGCGGGGTAGGTGAAGTGGTTACGCAGTTGCGCGGCCAGCTCGGCGATGACTTCGGCGCGATCAATGCGGTCATCGCCGGGTGGAGCGTGGGCGCCGTCGGCCGCGGCTTCCGCGCGTTGCGCCGGCCCTTGTTGAGCCTTGTCTGCTGTGCGAGCGGTTTCACCGTCTGCTGGCGCGGGTTCGGCGGCCGTTTCGGCGCCGCCCGCACCGGCCACGCTGCCGGCAGTGCTCGGTGCCTGAACGCTGATCCGGAGCGCGCTGGCGCTCATCGGGTCGGCGGACAAGCCCGTCCCGGCGGCGAGTAAGGCAACCACCGCCAGATGGACCACGCCGGAGGCCAGCAGCCAGACGCCCAGGCGCGGGCCGCGCACCGTGGTCCGCGACCCCGCTGCCATGGCGGCAGTGCCTGTGGTTGTGATGGGGTCAGTTGATCTCATAACGCAAGGTAGCAAAGAACGACCGTCCGGGGTTGTTGAAGAAGACTTGTGGCGCATTGTCTGCCGAGGCGGTGAAGTAGTCCTCGTCAAACACGTTGTCCAGCCGTGCGGTGATCGACCAGTTGTGGTCGAACTGATAGCGGCCCGACGCATTGACCAGCGTGTAGGATGGCAGGTCGCCGGCGAAGTCCTCGCTGCCGCCGCTGCGCAGGGCGTTGAGGTTCAGCCAGTGGTCGCCGAAACTGCGGGTCACGCTGAGTGTCGCGGTGCGCTCGGCGCGCCGTGCCAGTTGTTGCCGCGTGTCGCGGTTCTCCGGGTTCTGCAGAATGGCCTCGCCGCGCACGCGCCACTGATTCCAGTCCTGCACGTAGGCGACTTCTACGCCGCGGATCAGTGCTTCCTCGACATTCTCCGCGGTGAACCCGGTGGGACTGGACGCGTCCACTTCCAGGGTGATCAGGTCCTCTACTTCATTGTAGAAGGCGCTGGCGGTGAGCAGCCGGTTGCTATCGATGCGGTGATGCACGCCGAGCTCCATATTGCGCGAGGTTTCCGGCTTCAGGTCCGGGTTGCCGCCGACGCCGAAACGGTCGGCCACGGTCGGTGTCTGGAAAGCCGTGCCCACCCCTGCACTCAGCCGCGTGCGTTCCGTGACGTGCAGGCCGTATTCCACATTCCAGGTATTGCGTGTGCCGAAATCGTCGTGATCGGCGTGACGACCCGCGACCGTCAGACGGTGGGGACCGGTTTCCAGGGCATTTTCCGCATACACCGACGCCGTATCGGTTTCGGTATCACCGAAGGAGGTGGAATCCACGTCCTCGCGTTCGAAGAACGCACCCACGGTCAGCCGGTTGTCGGCGGTCAGGACCAGATCATTCTGCCAGTCCGCGCTGTAGCGCCGGGTGTGGCTGAACGTGTCGCTGTCGTTCTGCTGCAGGTTGTCGTCCGCGCGCGACAGGGCCAGGCGCGAGTGCAGCAGGTCGTGCGGCGCGCCGGAGACGGCGATCCGCGTGGTCTGGTTGCGATAATCCTGGCTCCGCTCCACACCGCCGAACGCCGAGTATTCGTTGGTGCCAGTGGATTGCCAGATATCCCCTTCAACCTGTACGCCGCCCAGACGGGTACCGGCGTTGAAGGTCAGGGTGGTGTTGTCGTGGCCCCTGTCGTCGTTTTCATCCTCGCGCACGGGGAAGCCGTCCGTGTCGGAAACGTCGATGCCGGCCGACATATGGGTGTCGCCCTGGCGAATGCCGGTGGCCACCCGTCCCTCGCGGGTGCCGTAGCGGCCAGCGCCGGCTTCGGCCTCGAGGAAGTGTCCTTCGGGTGCGGCGCGGGTGATGATATTCACCACGCCGCCGATCGCGTCCGAGCCGTGAATGGCCGACCTGGGCCCCTTGACTACTTCAATGCGCTCAATATTGCCGGGACGGATGTTCTGCCACGCCGCGCCACCGGTCGTGGCCGAATTGATGCGCACGCCGTTGACCAGTACCAGGGTGTGGTCGCTGTTGGTGCCGCGCATGAACAGCGAAGTCTGTTGGCCGGGGCCGCCGCTGCGCACCACATCCAGCCCGGCATGGAAACGCAGGATGTCGCCCACATCGGCGCCGCCGGCGCGCTCGATCTGTTCGCGTTCGATGACGATGGCGGAGGCCAGCGTTTCACTGACCAGCTGCGGCTGCCGGGATGCGCTGACCACCACCGGATCGAGTATGTCGTTGTCGGCTATAGCGATGTCCGGCGTCGCCGGCAGAAGAACCAGAGCCAGTGCGATGGCACTGGGCTTGTACACGTGTTGCATTGTGATAACCCCTGTTCGGTGCGCTCACCCGCGCATATCGGATCAATGCCGGGGCGGACAGGGGACGGACACGCGCTGTGACGGGTATCCGGCCGTTGCTGCCCGCCGCAGCGTTACGGCTCGCGGGCATCAGGCCGGTCTCCGGACTCATGAGTTGAAGCGCTTTTCGCGCTTCGGGGTTGCCGCCTTCCCGGACGCTGTCCAGTGGCTGTGATGGCAACCCGCGACTCACTCACCGTTGCGGGGGCAGTGCCGGAATCGGTATATCGGGTGATATACCTCACCGGGCTTCCCGTTTCATCGTGCCGCATGACAGATCATGCGGTACGACACCTGATGCCAGGGAGTCCGGCAAGCCTAGGGTGAGAGCCGGGGCCTGTCAAGCCGCCGGATGGGGTATCCCCCCTCGGTCCCCCCTTCCCGCTGGTCGCGGCAAGGGGGGAGGTTTTGGCTCTCCCCCTTGGGCGATAGCCGAAGGGGGAGCTGGAGGGGGATTGCGGCGGTCATGCTTTCCCTCCGATTCGCGTTTGCACGACGCTGTGAATAGATTCAACAACCGCTGTGGTCTGTTGCAATACCTCCCGATTGTCGAAGCGCAGGACGCGGAGGCCTCTTTGCGCCAGTGCCGCATCTCTGACCTGGTCCTGTTGGCGGCCTTTGGTATCAAAATGCTGGCTGCCGTCAATTTCGATGACAAGCCTCGCCGCCGGGCAGTAAAAATCGACGATGTAGCGCCCCAGCGGACGTTGCCGATGGAAGCGCACGCCGAGTTGGTTGCGTCGTAAACGCTGCCAGAGGCGGCGTTCCGCATCAGTGGGCTGCTTGCGTAACTGGCGCGCAAGGGCGGTTCGGTGGCGTGGCCATGGCTGGTTCATGGGGTGTTCCTTCCATGGAACGTGGGATCAGGGTTGTGGGTGTTGCCGGGGTTTTGTCATCCCCCCTCGGTCCCCCCTTCCCGCTGCTCGCGGCAAGGGGGGAGGAAGGACGTCCGCCCCCTGCGGGGGCGGTCCGCAGGTCACCATACAAAACTCTCCCGCCTTGCGCGATAGTTTGAAGACCACCACACAAACCCTCCCCCTTGCGGCGGCAGCCGGAAGGGGGAGCCGGAGGGGGATCACTCTCTGTTTCGTTTATCCGGGCACAAACACGTAGTGGTCGCCGTCCGCGATCCGGCGTACAGGATGTTGATAGAGCACGGAGAGTTTTTCGGTGGTGAGTACGTCCCGGGCTGTTCCGTATGTCACCCCGCCGTTGGCATCCAGCAGCAGGGCATGGTCGCACCAGCGGGCAGCCAGGTTGATGTCGTGCAGGGCCATGACCGCGCCGCAACCCTGTCTGATCTGCGCCTGTATCTGGCGCAGCGCGCTCACCTGGTGGTGCAGGTCCAGATGATTGGTGGGCTCATCCAGCAGGTAGAGTTGCGGGGCCTGCACCAGCACGGTGGCCAGGGCCAGGCGCTGGCGCTCGCCGCCCGACAGGGTGTCGTTCATGCGCCGCTCCAGGCCGGCCAGGTCCATCGCTGCCAGCGCGGCCGCGACGCGCCGGAAATCCTCCTCGCGTTCGTTCTGCCACAATTCGAGGTACGGATGGCGACCGGTGAGGGCGACCTCCTGCACCGTGGCGGGAAAAGCGGCTTCGTGTTCCTGGAACAGCACGCCGATGCGGCGCGCAATATCCCGGCGCGAGATTGCAGCCAGCGGGGTGTCGTCGAGCATGATCTGCCCGCTGCGCGGCGCGCGCAGGCCGGCCAGGGTATGCAACAGCGTGGTCTTGCCGGCGCCATTGGGGCCGAGTATCGCCCAGCACTGGCCGGCCTCCAGGTCCAGGTCAAGCGGCGCCGGTGCCGCGCGGCCGGGTATGTCCACGACCAGTTGGCGGGTATGCAGACTCATGCGGGCCTCGCTCCGGCACGTCGATGCAACAGGTACAGAAATACCGGCACGCCGATCAGCGCGGTAATCACCCCCACGGGCAATTGCTGCGGGGCCAGGATGGTGCGCGCGACGGTGTCGGCCAGCACAATCAGGCTGCCCCCGCCGAGTGCCGCCGCCGGCAACAGGCGGCGCTGGTTGTTGCCGATCAACAGGCGGACCATGTGCGGCACGATCAGGCCCACAAAGCCCACGGTCCCGGCCAGCGTCACTGCAATCGCCGTGACCAGCGAGGCCAGCACATACACCCCCATCTCCACGGCGCGTACCGGCACGCCCAGTGCCGCCGCCTGCAGCGCCCCGCGCGCCAGCAGGCCCAGCGAGCGCCCCAGCGGCCAGCATGCCGCCAGTACCAGGGCGAGAATGACCAGCGCTGGCCAGGGGCTGCCCGCGCGACTGAGATCGCCCATCAGCCAGAACAGCATGCCGGGGATGTCGTCACGCGGGGCAATGGCCAGGATAAAGCCGATGACGGCGCCCCAGCCGGCGGCAATGACGATGCCCGTGAGCAACAAGCGCGAAGTGGTCCAGGCGCCGCTGCTGCGCGCCAGACCGAAGACCAGCAGGGTGGACAGCAGCGCACCGGCGAAGGCCGAGCCCGACACCAGGGCCGCGCCCGTACCCAGCAGCATAGCCAGCAGGGCGCCGGTGGCGGCGCCACCGGAAACGCCCAGTACGTAGGGGTCCGCCAGCGGGTTGCGCAACAAAATCTGCATCAGCGCGCCGGCAATGGCCAGCAGCCCGCCGGTGGCGAAAGCCGCCAGCGCCCGGGGCAGGCGTAATTCCAGAATCACCGTGCGGTGCATGGGTTCACCGCCGCCACCAAGCACGGCGAGCACCTCCTGCGCGGACAACCGCATGCTGCCCACGGCGGCGGCCAGCAGCAGGCTGCCGGCGGCAAGCACAACAAGTGCGGTGAACAGGGTGGCCGGGCGCATGCGGATCCTTGCAGTACGTGAGTGACAAGGCGCTTATTGCACCAGAGCCCCGGGCAGAATGCCAACGCCATGCACCATCGAGCCGGCTGCCGGCGAGTTGTTGACCGGCGCCGCTTGGCTTATGCTCTGGCGGCTTGGTTGATCAACCCTGCGGGAGCGTCATGGCTGCCAGTGAACTGCTTGAGACTGCTATTGAGGCCGCGCGCGCGGCCGAGAAAGTGATTCGCCATTATTATCTGGGCAATGTGGCGGTGCGCATGAAGGAGGATCGCACGCCGGTGACGGTGGCCGACGAGGAAACCGAAGAGGCGATCCGCAAGGTGATCCAGACACGCTTCCCGGAGCACGGTTTCTACGGCGAGGAAGGCGGCCGCCGGGGTGGCGAGGATTCGCCGTATCTGTGGCTGATCGACCCCATCGACGGCACCAAGAGTTTTGTGCGCGAGTATCCGTTCTTCTCCACCCAGATTGCGTTGATGAAGGATGGCGAGCTGGTGCTGGGGGTGTCCAATGCGCCGGTGTTCGGGGAAATGGCCTGGGCGGAAAAAGGCGGCGGTGCGTTTCTGAACGACAAGCCCATCGCGGTCAGCGATATCGACGGGCTGGACGCCGCCACCCTGTCCACGGGCAACATCAGCACCCTGGCTGGCAGTGACCGCTGGCAGAAACTGGGTAACCTGATTCGCCAGGTAAACCGCACCCGCGGGTACGGGGATTTCTACCACTACCACCTGCTGGCGTCGGGCAAGATCGAGGTGATCGTGGAATCCGACCTCAATATTCTGGATATTGCCGCACTTACGGTGATCATTCGCGAGGCCGGCGGGGAAGTCACTGATCTGGAGGGCGGACCGATTGGCCTGGAGACCACCTCCATGCTGGCCACCAACGGCGTGATCCGGCCTGAGGTTCTCAAGGTGCTCGGGTGAGGTTTCCCCCGGGTTTGTTGATCCCCCCTCAATCCCCCCTTCCCGCTACTCGCGGCAAGGGGGGAGGTGTACTGACCCTCCCCCTTGGGCGATAGCCGAAGGGGGAGCTGGAGGGGGATTGTGGCGGTGTTGCCGTGGTTTGTTGATCCCCCCTCGATCCCCCCTTCCCG
>SLLK01000133.1 GCA_007134115.1 Gammaproteobacteria bacterium
AGCATGAGTCACACCACCGAGGACAGCGAACTGGCGCTATTCCGCGACAATGTGGGCCGCTTTCTTGATGCCGAAATCCTTGCCGATTATGCAGACTGGGATCGGGCCGGCCCCATGCCCCGGAATGTATGGCGCCGTCTGGGCGAGGCCGGGCTGCTGTGCGTGGACATGGCGGAGGAATACGGTGGCGCCGGTGCTGACTTTCTGTTTTCGGCGGCCGTCATAGAGGAAATCAGCCGCCGCGGCATGGCCGGCCTGACCACCGGCGTGTCGGTACACTCGGATATCGTTGCGCCGTACATTGCGCATCTGGGCACCGCGGCCCAGAAGCAGCACTGGCTGCCCCGCATGGCCAGCGGTGAGGCAGCAGGCGCCATCGCCATGACCGAACCCGGCGCAGGGAGCGACCTGCAAGGCATGCGCAGCGTCGCACGACGTGACGGCGACGCCTACCTGCTCTCCGGCGCCAAGACCTTTATCACTAACGGCCAGCACGCCGATGTGGTGATCGTCGCCGCCAAAACCGACCCGAGTGCCGGCGCACGCGGTGTCACGCTGTTTCTGGTCGACACCTCACTACCCGGTTTCAGCCACGGTAAAACACTGGAAAAACTCGGTCAGCACGCCAACGACACCGCCGAACTGTTCTTTGACGAGATCCGGCTGCCCGCCGACGCGGTGCTGGGCGGAGAGAACACCGGTTTCGGTCACCTCATGGACGAGCTCCCGCGCGAACGCCTGATCCTCGCGGTCGGCGCGGTGGCCGCCGCCGACGGCATCATCGAACAGACGCGCGAGTATGTCACCACGCGCAAGGCCTTCGGACAGACACTCGCGCAGTTCCAGAACACCCGTTTCCGGCTCGCCGAAATGTATACCGACCTGGAACTGTGCCGGGCCTTCGTCAGCCAGTGCACGCGTCAGTACCAGGCCGGCGAACTCGACGCCACCACCGGCGCCATGGCCAAGTACGCTGCCACCGAAATGCAGTGCCGGGTCGCCGACGGCTGCCTGCAACTGTTCGGGGGCTACGGCTATATTCGTGAGTATCCGGTTGCCCGCGCCTTTATTGATGCGCGCATTCAGCGCATCTACGGCGGAACCTCTGAAATCATGAAGGAATTGATTGCGCGCAAACTGGTGGGCAAGGCGTAGGAAAACACCGATCTACCTGCGGACCAGGCGACCGCTATCGAACTCCAGCACCACCGCATCATCCAGCGAGCGCTGTACCAGGCCAGCATAATCCCGGAACACGCGGCGCTCGATGCGCTCCAGCACACCGCGGCGGGAGCTGGTGCGCGGGTTGCTGCTGATCAGGGCACAACAGTCCTTATACGGCTCGATGGACGTCTGGTAAGTCCCGATCCGGCGCGCCAGGGCCACAATCTCCTGCTTGTCGAAACCCACCAGCGGTCGCAGTATGGGCATGCTCACAGAGGCGGAGTGTGTAGCCAGGTTATCCAGGGTTTGCGAGGCCACCTGGCCCAGGCTGTCGCCGGTCACCAGTGCCCGCCCCCTGCAGCCATGGGCCACGGTTTCCGCCACGCGCGCCATGAAACGACGAAACAGCATCAGATCGTATTCCACCGGCTCCATCATCATGGCGGCATCAAAATGCACATAGGGCACCAGATACAGACGTGAGCGCTGGCTATAGCGGCTGATCAGCGCGGCCAGACCGGCCACTTTGCTGGCCGGCGCCTCATCCACAGTCAAACGCGTAGCGGTGAAGTGCACAAAATCCATACTGCAACCGCGCTTGGCCATCAAATACGAGGCCACGGGCGAATCGATACCGCCCGAGAGCAGACTGACTACATGACCTGCGCTACCCACCGGCAACCCGCCGGGACCGGCCAGCCGCCGGCAGTACAGATAGGCGCCCTCATCGTAGATGTCCAGGCAAAGCCGCACATCGGGCGCGTCGAGGCTGACCGTGCGCCAGGGAGTCTGCTCGATGACTGCACTGCCCAGTCGTTTTTCCAGCGCCTGCGTACGCACCGGAAAGCGCTTGTCGGCACGATTGACGCGCACCGCAAAACCGCCGCCGGTGCGAAATGCGGTCTCCGCCTGTGCCACCATGATGCCTTCGAGCAGATCCACATCAGGCTCAGCCTGGCCGCCGTACAGTGCCCCGGACCGTACAAACATCACCGGACTGACCCACACCGCCCCGGGCACGCAGGCGATGGCAGCAAGCGCCATCTCCAGTTCGTCCGGCGTCGCCGACGCCGGCACGTCCACAAAGATCCGGTCGTAGCGCGAACCGGTGCGCCAGTCCAGACCCTCGCTGCCCAGTCGATGCCGAATATTCTTCACCAGCCGCGACTTGAAGCGGTCATAGTTGCGGCCCTTGAGCGCAATTTCCCCGTAGTTAACGAGGATGCGATTGACAGGTGGTTGCTGGGACAAATCAGGCATCGCTATGTTGGGGACCCTAGCCGAGTCCGGGAAACGCTGAGGCGTCAGGACGGCATCCAAAGCGCGGCATTCTAACACCATGCTCCCACCCGCGCAGGGCGCCCTCCCTGCACAAGCGTCAAGTGATACCTGCCATTATTCCGACCACGGCGGCATGTTGATAATGGTCGGCAAAAGCTGACTTCATCACAATAAAAACAAAATTATATCAGCAGGTTACCATGGCCTGGACGTTATTGATTGCCGTCGCGGGCGGCATCGTCGCCATGCCTGGCGGCATGACGTTGATTTTCATCCGCATGTCAGCGAAGAATCAGGCCGATCGGGCCGGGCACGCACAAGACCCCTGGCCTGGTCATGTTCCTGCCCATCCGGCCGTTTCCGTCAGTCGCGGAAACGGCCGGAGCCAGGGCAACGCTAATCCGGCACCACCTTGCCGGGATTCATCAGGCCGGCGGGATCCAGCGCCTGCTTGAGGCTCCGCATGAGTTCGATTTCCAGCGGCGAGCGCGAAGCGGCCAGCCGTGCACGACGCAACTGCCCTATTCCATGCTCGGCGGCAATGGAACCGTCGAATTCCATGACCACCTCATCGACGATACCGCCCAGCTCATCCCACCGGGCGAGGAATGCGTCATCACTCACAGCCGTCGGCCGGGACAGGTTGAAGTGGATGTTGCCGTCACCCAGATGGCCGAACGGACATACCCGAACGCCATCGCAGGCCGCTTCCACGCGCGCCGTGGCCGCGTGCAGGAAAGCCGGCACCCGCGACACCGGCACCGACACATCATTCTTGATACTGGCACCCTCGCGACGCTGCGCCTCAGGCACGGATTCGCGCAACAGCCACAAGGCCTCACCTTGCGCCAGGCTGTCGGCCACCACGGCGTCGCTCGCATGCCCGCCCTGCAGGGCTGATTGCAGCGCCTGCTCCAGCGTTTCTCGCAGTCCGCTGTTGCTGCGTGCGCTGGACAGCTCCAGCAACACATACCAGGGGTGCGGAGTAGAAAAGGGATCGCGGCAGCCCTGCACATGCCGGACCACGAAATCCAGTGCCCGCCGGCTGAGCAGCTCACAACCGGTTATGTCGTCACCGGCGGCTTCGCGCACCGACCGATACAACGCCAGCGCCGCTGCCGGATCGGCCACCGCAACCAGCGCCGTGTGCACGTCACGCGGCAAGGGGAACAAGCGCATCACCGCTGCGGTAATCACACCCAGAGTGCCTTCGGCGCCAATGAACAACTGCTTGAGGTCGTAGCCGGCATTATCCTTGCGCAGGCCACGCAGGCCATCCCATATGCGCCCGTCCGGCAACACCACTTCCAGGCCAAGCACCAGCGCCCGGGCATTGCCGTAGCGCAGCACGTTGATCCCGCCGGCATTGGTCGCCAGGTTGCCGCCCATCATGCAACTGCCCTCGGCAGCCAGACTCAACGGAAACAGCCGCCCGCTGTCACGGGCGCGCTGCTGCACTTGTGCCAGCACACAGCCGGCCTCGGCAGTCAGGGTATCGTTGGCCACATCCACGTCACGGATACGATTCATGCGGCGCAGACTGAGAATAATCTGCTCGCCGCTGCGATCAGGCGCTGCCCCCCCGCACAGGCCGGTATTCCCGGACTGCGGGACCACCGCGATGCCGGCCTGGTGGCACAGGCTCATCACCTGTGAAACCTCGGCCGTACTGGCCGGGCACACCACCACCGCCGCCTGCCCATGAAACAGGCCGCGCCATTCGCGCAGATAGGGCGCCATGCCGTCGGCATCGTCAATCCAGCCGGCGTCGCCGACGGTTTTGCGAATTTGCTGCAGGGTCGCAGCATGGTCGGTACGCTTGGACGTCATGGCTGCATTGTACAGTGCGCCGCCGCAACACAAAGCAAACCGCCCTGCCGCGCCACTACATGCGCTCGAACAGATGCGTATAGCGCCGGCTCACTGTCAGTGACTCCTCGCGGCCACGCAGCGTCAACGTCAAGCGCCCGCCAAAATCACGTGTGACGGCCGCCACACGCGCCACATTGACGATGGTGGCGCGGTGTATCTGCCAGAACCGACCGCCATCCAGCTGTGCCGCGAGCTCCCTGACCGGCGTGCGGATCAGGAACTCACCCTCGGCGGTCAACACACTGGTGTATTTATCACGCGCCTGAAAATAGTCCACCTCGTCCACGGGCAACAGGCGCAATCGCTCCCCGGCCGAAGCGCGGATCCAGCGCAGCGGTTGCGCGGCATCCGCGGCCTGCGCGCCCAGCGTCTGCTCCAGACGTTCCAGCAGGGCGCGCATCGCCGGCGGCTCCCCCCCGGCCAGCAGTCGTTGCAGCCGATCTATGGTCTGCACCAGGCGCTCGTCGGACACCGGCTTGAGCAGGTAATCCACCGCTTCGCGCTCAAAAGCTTCCACCGCGTACTGGTCGTAAGCAGTCACGAATACCACGTGACACGGGAAATCGATCTGCGCGGCCACCTCCAGGCCACTCATGCCGGGCATGCGTATATCCAGGAACGCCACATCGGGGCGCCGCTCCTGCAGCAGGGCACGGGCCTCGGGCCCGTTGCGCGCCACGCCGGCCACTGTGGCCTGCGGCCACAGGCGTTGTAACCGCTGATGCAGATCGGCAGCCAGCTCGGCTTCATCATCGGCAACCAGTAATTTCGCTTTCATGCCCCGCGCTCCATCGCCACCGGCACCCGCAACGTAGCGCAGACACCACCCGTGGCATTTTCCTCTATGCGCAGCGCCCCCTGCCCGTCATACAGCACAGCCAGGCGCTCGCGAATATTACTCAGCCCGACGCCCTGATCTCCACCGGCGTCCGGTTGCAGCCCCACACCGTTATCAGTCACGCAAACCTCCAGCATGGAGCCGTCCTGCTGCGCGCTGATCTCCAGCTGCCCGCCGGCCACCGCCGGCTCCAGGCCGTGACCAATGGCATTTTCCACCAGTGGCTGCAGCAACATCGGCGCCAGCGGCAACTCGGTCACGCCCGGCGCCAGGTGTTCGCGCCATTGCAGACGCTCACCCATGCGTATGGCCATGATGTCCAGGTAGGCGCGGATGACCTCGAGCTCGTCTCCCAGGGTTGCGTGCTCGCTGCGGCTGTGACTCAGCGAACTGCGCAGGTAGGCAGTCAACCTCTGCAGCATATGACGGCCACGCGGCACATCGGAAGCCAGCAAGCTGTCCACATTGGCCAGCGTGTTGAACAGGAAATGCGGCTCGATCTGCGCCTGCAACAGGCGCAACTGCATCAGCATACGCTCGCGCTCCGCCAGCAAGCGCTGTATACGGGTTTCCTGAAGCACTTCATGCACATCGGCAAGCTGCTCGCGCTGTCGGAAGAAATAGGTCGCAATGGTCCCGAACAGCAAGCCGATGAGCACCACCTGCAGGAACAGGTCCCGCGACCATGCCGTGTCATCCAGCTCGCGACCGGTGACGACCAACGCCAGCGCGGTACCCACCACCGCACCGGCAAGCACACCCAGCGCCACCAGCCAGGGACGTTCCGGACCCCGCCGCAACCCCAGCAGTGTCATGATGAAAAAAATACTCAGCCCGATGCATTGCGCGGAGATGATGTTGTCGAACAACTCACCGCCAAAGCCGATGAGCGTGAGGAACAGCCCGATCACGGTATTGAACACCAGCACCACGAGCACGCGCAGCAGAAACGGCATGCGAATCCAGGCCGCCGAGATTTTCTGTGATGATGTCGTGGTCATGGCTGTTCCTGACTTGGGCACCCCGGCATCTTAGCTGATCTGCTCATCACGTTCCGATGCCGGACCTGCAGCAGTGACTGAGCATCCCGCCAGGGAAACGCTGATCTATTCGTCACGTCTCAGAAGAAGTAGCGCATGCCGGCCATGACCAGGTGACGCTGGTAGCGCGCAAACTCGGTGTCGCCATCACCATGGTTATATACAGCCACGGCAAACAGTCCCACCTGGTCCTGCGGCTCCCATTCTCCCACCACCGTCACCCGGCCCCCGTCGTCATCCACATTGTGCAGATAGCGCAGGGTGACCGAGCGGCTGCGATCAGCACTGCGATAGTCCGCCTGCGCAAACAGGTAGTGACGGCGCAACAGTGGGGGCCCGGGAGATGAAGCCACGGCCAGCAGGCCCGCCGCCTCTCCGGCCACCTGGGGGTCCGGATCCTGCAGCAGCGGGGCCACTTCGGATGCCATGTCCAGCAACCTGTCGGCACCCCGGGTATCGTAACCATCGCGGTTGTAGATCCCTTCCAGCGTCAGCGTCGTGCCATGATCCAGGGTATGCGAAACGCCCGCCAGCCAGATGCCGCCGGCACGACTGTCACCCTCACGCGCCCGCGTGAACTCCCAGTCTGCCGGCTGCGCGGCATTGCGCCGCGGATCGAAAGTCCTGATATCCTCGATCACCCGCCCCTCGGCATACAGCCGGGTACCCATGCCGGCCGTCCAGTCGACAAAACCGCCGGCCTGCCACGGCCCGCCTTCCTCGCGGGCGACCAGCGCTGAAACCTGGTGCGCGTAGCCCACATGATCAATCTTGAAGGCGTAGATCCGCTCGAAATCCAGTGAACCATCCACGCCTTGCAGCGGCGGCAGATCAGGGAACTGCTCATCACGCCCCTCGCCGACATTCGCGATCAGCGAGACCGTCCAGTGACCGGTCAGATAG
>SLLK01000093.1 GCA_007134115.1 Gammaproteobacteria bacterium
CGCGATGCCAGGTCATGGGAACAGCTCTGGCGCTGGATCGAGGATGAGCCGCCCCGGCCGTCCCTGCGCTGAATCGCCGCTTTCCGGCATTCGCTGGACCGGGCCTGGTGGCGCCGATGGCCGTCAGGGGCGTGTATGAGCACCCAACCGACCACTGCCCGCGATACGCAGGCGCGCGACTGCGTGCGTCACGACCCCTGGGCGCAATGGCTGGGCGTTACAGTGCATGCCGGGGGGCTGGTTCTGCCCTGGCGCGAACGCCACCTGAATGTGGCCGGCGGGGTGATCCACGGCGGTATACAGGCCACCCTGCTCCATGATTCCGCCTGGCTGGAGGCCGCGACCGGGCTGTCACCTTCGGCCCCGCTTGAGCATCTGCGCGTGCTCGAGGCGCAAATCAGTTTTCTGCGTCCGGCGGCGACGACGGATCTTCATGCCAGCGCGGTGGTGATGCGTCAGGGACGCGAGTTCGCCTACGTCAGGGCCTGCGTCAGGGACGGTGACGGACGCGATGTAGCCAGCGGCTGTTTCGTGTTTACCCTGCATGCTGGCGACCCGGGGCATGCGCAGACCCTGGCCGGGGCGCGTGATCCGCACGACCTGGTGTCGTCGGCTACGCCGCTGTCGCCGATGGCTTCAAGTTTCAACCAGAACATGGCCGCGCGTGTGCCCGGGCTGGCGGTGACGGCGCTGGATGCCGGGTTATGCCGCCTGCACCTGGAGCCTGCTGAACTGCATCGGGACTGGCGTGGCGAAATCGGCGCCGGTATACAGCTGCTGGCGGCCGACAATGTCGGTGTGTTCGGCTGTTTTGCCCTGGTCGGGCAACCGCGTCGCGCCGCCACGGTGGACCTCAAGGTGGGGTTCTGTGAGCCGGTCGTCGACGAGGGGTTGATCATCACCGGTGCCGGCGTCAGCCGGCGCGGTGATCTGGTGCAGCACCAGCTGCAGATCAATGGCGCCGATAGCGGGCGGCTCAAGGCCTTTGGCACGATGACTTTCCTGTGCTGACGCGCCGACGGCGCATGGCGGAGAGGATATGAACAGCGACGTCACAGACCCGGCGGGTGCGTGGATCGACGGCCCGGCCGGTCGGCTCCAGGTGCACATCGACGAGCCGCAAACATCGCGGCCTGGCGCCGCTGTGGTGTGTCATCCGCATCCGCAGTACGGTGGCACCATGCATAACAAGGTGGTGCATACACTGGTGCGGGCTTTCAACCTGGCCGGCTTGCCCGCCCTGCGCTTCAATTTCCGTGGCGTGCAGGATAGCGAAGGCACTTACGACGAAGGTCGCGGGGAGGTCGATGACGTGCTCGCCGCTGTGCATGCAGCCCGTGCACGCTGGCCGCAGGGGCCGTTGTGGCTGGCCGGCTTTTCCTTTGGTGCCGCGGCTGCGTTGCGTGCCGCCGGGGATGCCCTGCCTGACGGCGGCCTGGTCACTGTAGCGCCGCCGGTGGGCTACTTCGCAGCCCGGCCGTTGACGGGGTTGCCGGCGGCTCCGTGGCTGCTGGTACAGGGCGATGCTGATGATGTTGTGGATCCCCCGGAAGTGCTGACATGGGCGTCGCGCCAGCAGCCTGAGCCGGTCGTGCATGTGCTTGAAGGCGTGGGCCACTTCTTCCACGGTCATCTGCCACAGCTGCGTTCGCTGGTGCAGACTTTTGTCCATGAGCATTCTCCGGCGTAGCAGGCCACTTCCCGTACCGTTTGCTGACAGATGCTTGCCGGATGTGCAAGAGTAAGTGGGTGCGCACATTGGGTGGCGCTTTTGGCACGAGGCAGGGGGACAGAATATGCGTATTTCAGTGTGGCTTTCGGGGTGTATGGCCCTGGTGATGGCTGCGGGCTTGCAGGCCAAGGATCTGGATAATATCGGTGATCTGGGTCAGCAGGAGTTCCGCGAGTTGTCCGAGGATCTGGGCGCCATGGTCAGTTACAAGGGGCTGCAACCGCCTGCTCCGCTGGGCTTGATCGGTTTCAATGTGGGTGTGGATATCACGCATACGCTGGTGGAAAATTCCGATGCCTGGGAGACGGCGACCGGCGGCAATAACGTGGACTCCATCACGATGGCGCGCATCCGCGCCAGCAAGGGGCTGCCGTGGGGTGTGGATGTCGGTGCTTCCTACACGCGTGCGCCGGAATCGGATATCGAAGTCACCGGCATTGAAGGGCGCTATGCCATTCTCGAGGGCAGCCCGGTGAGTCCGTCACTGGGCGTGCGTGCGGCGTACACCCGACTCAGCGGGGTGGATGAGCTGTCACTGGATACGCGCAGCCTGGATATCTCGGTGGGTCAGCAAATGGCCAATCTCACGCCGTATGCAGGCCTCGGACGCGTGTGGGTGCGCAGCCGCTCCGACGCCCCGGGTATTGAGCGCGAGGAATTCAGCGACACCAAGCTGTTTGTGGGCGCGCAGATGCGGTTTCTGGTGGGCCGTCTGGCGCTGGAAGTCGACCAGACCGGGGATGCGACCAGCCTCAATGCCATGTTCAGCATCGGTCTGGGTGGCTGAAGCAGGTTAAGGACCCGCTGAGACGTGACGAATAGATCAGCGTTTCCTTAACACGCAGTGCCGGCGTTTATCGCCGGCACTGCCAGCATCATTCCGACACGTAGAACGTCTTGCGGAAGGTCAGCTGATAGGACTGCTCGGTACCGCGCGGTTCTATATTGACCTGGAAATCCAGCACTTCCTCGTCACGAATGGGGAAAGTGCCGATGTAGTAGACCGCATCACCGTCCATGATTTCCTGCATGGACACACTACGGTAGCGACCGGTCAACGTAATGGTGGCGGCGTTCACGCGCGCCCGCGCCGCTTCGCCCCTGGCTTCGTCGCTATGCTCCTCATCCCTGAGTATGGCGATATTGAGCAGACCACGGTTGCGACTGCGGGTGATGCCGTGAGCACTGGCGACTTCCGCCGGCAGCATGTCGGTGGTCAGCGTGTTGTAGTGCACGGTGTAGTCGCCGAACTGGCGAACATTATCGTTTGCCGAGGACGTGGTGGTCATGGCAAGCATGAGCAGCGCCGTGATTGCGAGCAGTTCGATCTGTTTCATTGGTGCCCCCCCTTCTGACTACGGGACCCTGGCGACGACATTTGTATTGCGCGGGTTCCCGGCCATCAACGCACACCGATCAGTATACATGTCAAATCACGTGGCGCGACTGTGCGGGCTGTTCTGGAGGGTCACGTGCCCTTGCGCTGCAGGCTGTAGAGGGCGATCTGGCCCAGCAGGTTGGGCCACAGCCGCATCCATACATTGCTGCGGTGGTAACGATCCACCACGTTACGGCGCAATATGTGCAGGCCTTCCTCGCGGCACAGCTGTTCGAAGTCACGCACCGTACACAGGTGGATGTTGGGTGTGTCGTACCATTGCTCAGGCAATGATGGTGTGACCGGCATGCGACCGCGCAGGGCAATCTGTACCCGGCAGTGCCAGTGCCCGAAATTGGGGAAGGTCACAATCCCCTTGCGGCCGATGCGCAGCATTTCGCGCAGCAGCAGGTCGGGTCTTTGTACGACTTGCAGCGCCTGGGTCAGGATCACGTAGTCGAACGAATCGGTCTCAAAATCACCCAGCCCGCGATCCAGGTCCATCTGGATCACGTCTACGCCGGCCTCCACGCAGCGCGCGATATTATCGTTGTCGATTTCCAGGCCGTAACCGCGCACCGCGAGCGTGTCCTGGAGATGCCGCAACAGCGTGCCATCGCCGCAACCCAGGTCGAGCACCCTGGAGCCGGGTTTGATCCAGCCGGCGATGATGGCCAGGTCGGGGCGCAGTGTGGACTCAGTGCTCACCTTCGGTTTCCTTTGCAACGCGATCGAGATAGGCGCCCAGCGTGCGCACGTAGTCGGGTATGGGCATCAGGAAGTCGTCATGGCCCAGGTCGGAAGCAATTTCCGCATAACTCACGCGACGGTCGGCCTCCATCAAGGCGCTGACAATCTCCCTCGAGCGCGCGGGCGAGAAGCGCCAGTCGCTGGTGAAGGAGATCACCAGGAAGCGGCTGGTACTGTGCCGGAAAGCGGCCGCCAGATCATTGCCGTAGCGCTGCGCCGGGTCGAAATAGTCCAGTGCCTTGGTCATCAGCAGGTACGTGTTGGCGTCGAAGCGGTCCACGAAGGAATGGCCCTGGTAGCGCAGGTAACTTTCTACCTGAAACTCCACGTCGTAACCGAACGACAGGTTCCCCTCGCGCAGCTCACGGCCGAACTTGGCGCGCATGGAGGCTTCGGACAGGTAGGTCACATGGCCGAGCATGCGCGCCAGCGCCAGGCCCCGCCGCGGCGAGGTCTCGTGTTCGCGATAGCGACCATCATGGAAATCCGGATCGCTCATGATCGCCTGTCGGGCGATCTCGTTAAAGGCGATGTTCTGGGCCGACAGCTTGGGTGCGGCGGCAATCACCAGGGCGTGACGCAGCCTGTCGGGGTAGTCGATGGCCCATTGCATGGCCTGCATGGCGCCCAGGCTGCCGCCGGCCACCGCCGCCCATTGTTCTATACCCAGCGCGTCGGCCAGGCGTGCCTGGCTGTTGACCCAGTCACGTACCGTGACCACGGGGAAATCGGGTCCGTAATAGCGGCCGGTGTCGGGATCAATGCTGGCCGGTCCGGTGGAACCCTTGCAGCCACCCAGGTTGTGGGGGCACACCACGAAGAAGCGGTCGGTGTCGATGGGCTTGCCGGGGCCAATGCAGTTATCCCACCAGCCCGGCTTGCGGTCCTCCGGCGAGTGGTAGCCGGCGGCATGATGATCGCCGGAAAGCGCGTGACAGATAAGAATGGCGTTGCTGCGTGCGGCGTTGAGTCGGCCGTAGGTCTCGTAGACCAGATCGTACTGCGGCAGGGACTTGCCGCAGTCCAGGGCCAGCGGTTGATCGAAATGCAGCCGGTCCGGGGTGACCAGGCCGACCGAGTCGTCAGGCAGGTTGCGGGTCATGTCATCCCTGGGTCTGTTGGCGCCGGGTTCGGCGCCTGCGCGGCAACGGCAAGGGCTCAGAGTCTAAAGGGCGCTGGCGCCCGTGCGCAAGTACCGGGCCCGACCGTGAGTCATCTTGCGGCCAGCCTATATGCCGGGCAAGGCAAAAGGCTGGGCCAGCATGCGGATCACCACCAGTGCGATCAGCGTGACCAGCGGCGACAGGTCGAGTCCGCCGCTGATCGGCAGCAGGCGCCGCGCTGGTGCGAGTACCGGCGCATTGAGTTGGTAGAGCAGGGCGATACCCGGGTGCCAGGCGCCCGGATTGACCCAGCTGATGACCACCTGGATCAGCAGCGTGATGGTGAACAGCAGGGTGGTGAGCACGATCAACTCGGCCACGGTGGCGCCGGGCAATCGTTCCAGGGGAATATCGCGCCCCAGCAGCCACAGCATCAGCGCATAGTAGGCCAGTTGCAGAATAATCATGCCTATCAATGCCGCAGTGTCGACCCGGGCGGTCGCCGGCAGCACGGCGCGCAGCGGCCGCAACAGCGGATCGGTGGCGCGAATCAGGAACTGGCTGATCGGGTTGCGATAATCGGCGGCGGCGAACTGCAGCAGGAAGCGCAGCAAGCATGCCAGGATCAGCAGCTTGAACGCCGTGCCCAGCAGAAAAATCAACGGATCAAGCCAGTACCCTGCGCCCATCAGGATCTCCCCATCTCGTCAGCCAGTTCCACCGCCCGTTGCCGGGCCGCCTGCAGTGTCTGCGCCACCAGCGCGCGCAGTCCGCCCTGTTCGAGGCTGGCGATGCCGCGTTCGGTGGTGCCGCCCGGCGAGCTGACCCGCTGTCTCAGCGTGGTGACATCCTCGCCGCTTTCAATGGCCATGCGCGCCGCCCCCAGCGCCGTCTGGCGCGCCAGCGCCATGGCCGTGTCACGCGCCAGGCCCAGCTGCTCTCCGGCGTCGGTCATGGCCTCGATGATCAGAAAATAATAGGCCGGGCCGCTGCCCGACAGCGCGGTGACCGCATCCAGGTCCCCTTCGTCCGGCACCCACACGCTGGTGCCGGCGCTGCGCATGATGGTTTCGGCCATGGCGCGCTGTTCGGCGCTGGTTTGCGCCCCGGCCCACAGTGCGCTGGCGCCGGCGCCGACCAGCGATGGTGTGTTGGGCATGACGCGCACCAGTGGCGCCGGCCGCCCGAGCCAGCGGGCGATGTCGGCGCAACGCACCCCGGCCGCGATAGAAATGACCAGGGGTGGCTGCGCCGGCAGCTGCGGTCCGAGCGCCTGGCATACTTCGCTCAGCACCTGCGGTTTGACCGCCAGGACCACCGCCTCGGCGCCGGCGATGGCGGAGGCGGCGTCGTCAACAGCGACCACACCGTGGTCGGTGGTCAACCGCTTGCGTACGGCCGAAGAAGGTTCGGCCACACGGATTTCCGTGGCGGGGTGCCCGCCGGCGACGAGGCCGCCGATCATGGCCGTCGCCATGTTGCCGCCGCCGATGAAGGCGATGGTGGATGCGTGCATGAGCTCTCCTGCTGACATCATGTGGTCGCGCTATTGTACCGGGGATGAGCGCGTGGTCGATGCCGTGGTGCCGCCCTGCTGTGGCCGCGGGCCGAATATGGCGGTACCCACGCGCACCATCGTTGCTCCCTCGGCGATGGCAGCGTCGAGGTCGTCGCTCATGCCCATGGACAGGGTATCCAGGGCCAGTCCGCCGCTGTTGAGTTCCGCCAGCGCCTGCCGCAATCGGGCAAAAGGTTTTCGCTGTGCGGCTATCTCATCGGCGGGTGCCGGGATGGCCATGAGTCCGCGCAGGCGCAGCCGGGGCAGTTCGGCCACGGCTGCGGCGAGCGCCGGCAGCTCGGCCGGCGTCACGCCGGCCTTGCTGGGCTCGTGGCTGATGTTGACCTGCAGGCAAACATTCAGGGGCGACTGTTCATCTGTTCGTTGTGCAGCCAGTCGCCGCGCGATCTTGATCCGGTCCACGGTGTGTACCCAGTCAAAATGTGCCGCCACCTCGCGGGTCTTGTTCGATTGCAGCGGGCCGATGAAGTGCCACTCCAGCGCCAGGTCGCTCAAGGCTGCCTGTTTGAGTCGCGCTTCCTGCAAATAGTTTTCGCCGAAACA
>SLLK01000388.1 GCA_007134115.1 Gammaproteobacteria bacterium
GTCGACACCGGGTGGTGCCGTAACGGCCTCCCGGTTTTGACGGCGGACCACCGAGGAGCGCTGCAACAGGGCTTTGAGCCCTGCCAGGCTCGGTCGGGACGCCCACACGAACAACGGCGCTCAGCGAAATCGGAGTCTGCACTATGAACGCTGTCGTGGAATCCCGTACAGCCGAACATGTGGTGCGCGACCTCGGCCTCGCTGATTGGGGCCGCAAGGAAATCGCCATCGCTGAAACCGAAATGCCCGGCCTGATGGCCCTGCGTGAGAAGTACGGCAGGGACAAACCGTTGAAGGGCGCGCGCATTGCCGGTTCACTGCACATGACCATCCAGACCGCCGTGCTTATCGAAACGCTGGTGGCGCTGGGCGCTGAAGTGCGCTGGGCATCGTGCAATATATACTCGACCCAGGACCATGCGGCGGCGGCCATCGCCGCACAGGGTATTCCGGTGTTCGCCTACAAGGGCGAAACGCTGGATGAATACTGGGACTACACCCACCGCATCTTCGAGTGGGCCGGCGATGGCGCCAACATGATCCTCGACGATGGCGGCGACGCCACGCTGCTGCTCGGGCTTGGCGCCCAGGCCGAGCAGGACCCCTCCGTGCTGGACAACCCCGGCAGCGACGAGGAAAAGGCCCTGTTCGCGGCCATTCGCAAACGCCTGCAGGAAGATCATGGCTGGTATGCGCGGATGAAGGCACAGATTCGCGGCGTCACCGAGGAAACCACCACCGGGGTGAGCCGGCTGTATCGCATGCAGCAGGAAGGCACACTGGTGTTCCCGGCGATCAACGTCAACGACTCGGTCACCAAGTCCAAGTTCGACAACCTCTACGGTTGCAGGGAATCGCTGGTGGACGGCATCAAGCGCGCCACCGATGTGATGATCGCCGGACGTATCGCCGTGGTGGCCGGCTATGGTGACGTGGGCAAGGGCTGCGCGCAGTCGTTGCGGGGACTTGGCGCCACCGTATGGGTGACCGAGATTGATCCCATCTGCGCCCTGCAGGCAGCAATGGAAGGCTTCCGCGTGGTGACCATGGATGACGCCGCCGACAAGGCGGATATCTTTGTCACCGCCACCGGGAACTACCAGGTGATCAGCCACGACCACATGGCGCGCATGAAGAACAACGCCATCGTGTGCAATATCGGCCACTTCGACAACGAGATTGATGTCGCCGGACTCAAGCAGTACGAGTGGGACAACATCAAGCCGCAGGTCGATCACATCATCTTCCCGGACGGCAAGCGCATCATCCTGCTCGCCGAAGGGCGACTGGTGAACCTTGGCTGCGCCACCGGCCATCCCAGCTTCGTGATGTCCAACAGCTTCACCAACCAGGTACTGGCGCAGATGGAACTGTTTGGCAACAAGGGCGAGTATGCCAATCAGGTGTACGTACTGCCCAAGAAGCTCGACGAGGAAGTGGCACGGCTGCACCTGGAAAAAATCGGCGCCAAACTGACCGAGCTGTCTCCGCAACAGGCGGAGTATCTGGGCGTATCACAGGAAGGGCCGTTCAAGCCGGAGCATTACCGGTACTAGGCGCTTGATGATCGACATGGACGCCGGCCCGGTTGCTGACCGGGCCGGCTGTCATCCGTGGCCAGGGCAGAGACACCACAATGAAATCTCAACAAAAACATACGCCCGCGTTCAGCTTTGAATTCTTCCCGCCCCGCACCGAACAGGGCCGGGAAAAACTGATCGCCACCAGCGCGCAACTGGCGCGGCTCAACCCGCGTTATTTCTCGGTGACCTTCGGCGCCGGCGGCTCTACCCGGGAGCGCACCTTCGAAACCGTCTGCGAGCTCACCGCGCGTACGCGTGTGCCCGCTGCGCCCCATTTATCCTGTATCAGCTCCACACGGGAAAGCATTCTGGATATCCTTGACGCCTACCAGCGCGAGGGCATTTCACACCTGGTCGCACTGCGCGGCGATTTGCCATCCGGCATGGTAGACCCCGGCGAATTCCGCTATGCCAATGAACTGGTCTCGTTCATCCGCAAACAAACCGGCGACCGATTCACCATCGAGGTGGCCGCCTATCCGGAAATCCACCCCCAGGCACGCAGCGCCTCGGCAGACCTGGAGAACTTCCGGCGCAAGGTGGAGGCCGGCGCCAACAGCGCCATTACCCAGTATTTTTTCAACGCCGACGCCTATTTCCGCTTCATTGACGAGTGCGAGAAGCTGGGTCTGACGCTGCCCATTGTTCCCGGCATCATGCCGATCACCAATTTCAGCCAGCTGGCGCGCTTCTCCGACGCCTGCGGCGCCGAGATTCCCCGCTGGATACGCAAGCGCCTCGAAGGCTTCGGTGATGACAGCCAGGCGATCCGGGAATTCGGCATCGAGGTGGTGAGTGATCTGTGCCGCCAATTGCTCGAAGCAGGGGCACCGGGCCTGCATTTCTATACCCTCAACCAGTCGGCAGCCACCATGGCGATCTGGAACAACCTGGGCCTGCCCCTGGCAGGCAACGGGCAGACCGCCTGAGCCTCTCAACACCGGGGAACATGCGCATTGTTGGCAAATCAAACTCCAGGGAGTTAGGCTGAAGCTGTGCGTGGCGGCCATCGTGGCCGTGTGATGGCGGCTCCGGGCATTGACGGAATCGGGCAACGCCGGCAGAGGGACACTGGGTTTGCAGGACATCATCTTGTGGGGTAGCGCCGATCCCTGGCTATTACCGGCCCTTGCCGGCGCCGGCACGGCGCTGCTCGTGCTTTTCATTACGGTAGCACTGATCCAGAGACTCACCGCCGGCCGCACGTCCAGCACCGCCGGGCAAGAAGAAGACCCGGAAGTTGTGCACCTGGCCACGCATGCCCTGGCTTTGGGCAATACAGACACCGCGCGTTTTGCCCTGGAGAAATTCCTCGCCCGCGAGCAACCGGCGATGCCGGGGCCCTGGCTGATGCTACTGGATATCTACTTCGCCCGGCAGGAACGGCGCGCATTCGAAACGCTCGCCAAACAATACTCAAAGCACACGGGCCAACCAGCGCCCGACTGGCTGGGCTGGCAAAGCGATCCCAAACGGAACAGCCTGCGTGACGCCCACCCGCGCCTGATGGCTCAAATCGACAAATTGTGGCCGCGCGCGCCCGCCCTGAAACTGCTCGAAGGGGTGCTGCAGCAGGCGGGCCGCCCGGGACGTGCCCACTTTTCGTGCCACCAGCTGCAGGAATTGATTGAGTTGCGCGATCGATTACAGCGCCAGTTGATTGCTGGATCACGCAAACCCACAGGGCCGGATCCTCAGCGCACCCAACCACCACCGCCCCCGCCAAAACCTGAACTGCTGCTTGAGGACGACGACGAAGATCCGCTCAAGGACCTCGAGCAGTTCGCGACAAAACCTGAACCGGCGGCCGAGCGCCGCCCCCGGAAACCGGCCAGACACGGGCCGGCCAAACGCGCGGTGACGGCAGGAGCGAACCCACCCGAACCGGCACCACCGAGCACTGAGAACACCGGTGCAGACGCGACGCCGCGCCTGACACAGCGGGCCGACAAACCGCAGGCAAACAACGACGACGAACGATCGGCCCTTGAAATCAACTACCCGCGTCTGAACAAGCAACTATCGGCCATCTGGCCCAGTATCGAAAGCTTCGAGTTCATCGATTCACTGATCATCGATGACCGCGGCGGACGTCAGGGCTTTAACGCCGATGTAATGGAAGAAATCCTGTTTCTCAAGGAAATCCTGCTCGAGCACCACCCGCGGGAACGCGACAAATGGGAATCGGCCAATCTATCCTGAACGGACTGAACCGCATCGGATGCCCACTCTGACAATTGTCCAGATCAGCGACCTGCACCTGTTTGCCGACCCGAATAGTGAACACTGGGGCCTGGACGGCGAGAACCGACTGGACCGGGTCCTCGAGCGGATACGCGGGGAACGCGCGCAGGTCGTGCTGCTCACCGGGGATCTGGTGCATGACGAAACAGCAGCCGGCTACCAGCGCCTGGCCGGCAAATTACGTGCGCTTGACTGTCCGGCACTGTGCCTGCCGGGCAACCACGACGACCCGGAGTTGATGACGCAACATCTGGGCGCCGGCGCGAACCGCGTACTGGGCACGCATGACCTCGGCGGCTGGCGTGTCATCCTCCTCGATTCGCGCATCGCGGGCAAGGACGCCGGATACCTGGCCGGCACCGAGCTGCGGCGCCTGGAACAGGCGCTGGAAGAGGCACCCGACCGACCCGCAGTGATCGCGTTGCACCATCAGCCCGTGCCTTGCGGCAGCGCCTGGCTGGATCACATCGGCCTGCAGAACAGCGCGGCATTGCTTGATGTGCTGACCCGCTATCCACAGGTCCGGATCGTCACCTGGGGGCACATACACCAGCCTTTCGACACGCAATGGCAAGATGTGCGCATGCTCGGCTGCCCCGCAGTGAGCCGGGCGTTCACGCCACACAGCGAGCACTTCGCCCAGGGCGACGCAGGCCCCGGCTACCGCGTACTGGAGTTATTTGCGGACGGACGCTGCAGCACGCGAACGGTGCTGCTGGAGGCCGCGCCGCAGTGAGCCGCGCACCGGACGGCGACGACTCAGACCTCGATCATTTCGAAATCTTCCTTGGGCGCCCCGCAATCCGGGCACACCCAGGTGTCGGGAATATCTTCCCAGCGCGTGCCCGGCTCGATGCCGTCCTCCGGATAACCCTTCTCTTCTTCGTATATAAAACCGCAGACGACACACATCCAGGACTTGTATTCCATTGGTACTCCCCGAGACTGATTGACGAAAGGCGACATTCTCACACGAACGGCGAGGCGTTTTAAGGGTGGCGCCCGAGCGAACTGTGACACATGGCAACAGGGATGAGTTCCGCAGCGTGCCGGGCAACGCTCGCAGCGATGCATTGGCGCAGTCAAGCAGAAGGGCCGTTAACCAAACGCTGAGCTGTTAGACTATCTGCATGAGCAAACGGCCTCCCACAGTAATGGCGATTTCCGGCCATGACCCCAGTGGCGGCGCCGGCATCCAGGCCGATATCGAGGCCATCGCCGGGTGCGGCTGCCACTGCGCGTCGGTGATCACCACCATCACCGAGCAGGACACGCGCAACGCCCGGGCGGTGCATCCGCTGCCGGTTGAGCAGGTCATCGGCCAGGCGCGGGCGGTACTCGAGGACATGCCTGTAGAAGCCGTCAAGCTGGGGCTACTCGGCACGCGCGAAATTGCCGCGGCAGTGGCCGCACTGCTGGCCGAATACGACCACCTGCCGGTGGTGCTCGATCCGGTGCTGGTGGCCGGCGGCGGCGCGCGGCTGGCTGAAGACCCGATGGTTCCCGTGCTGCGCGACCGACTTATCCCGCGGGCCACCATCATGACGCCCAACAGTGAGGAGGCGCGCGAGTTGGTGGGCGCGGACGCCGACGATCTGGACCGGTGTGGTGCGGCGCTGGTCGCCCTGGGCTGTGAATACGCGCTGATTACAGGCGGCCACGAGCCGGGCGACGATGTTCGCAACCGGCTCTACGCTGAAGACGGCCTGCTCATTGCCGAGGGCTTCCCCCGCCTGCCCGGCGATTTTCACGGCTCCGGCTGTACCCTGGCGTCCGCCCTGGCGGCCCAGCTGGCACATGGCCGGCGGGTGAGCGCGGCGGTCAAAGCCGCCGAGCAATATACCTGGGCGGCGCTCAAGGCCGGCTTCCGCCCGGGTGGTGGCCAGTGGATACCGGGCCGTTTCCATGGCCGGCCACGCGACCGTTCATGACAGTGACCACAGCCATGCCCGCGCGCGGGTTGTATGCCATCACCACAGCCCGATCCGGCGTGCCGCTGGTCGACCACGTCGCCGATGTGATCGACGGCGGCGCCCGGGTGGTCCAGTACCGCGACAAATCACGCGACGCCGCGCACCGGCGCCGCGAGGCCAGCGCCCTGCTGAGCGTATGCCGCAAGGCTGGTGTGCCACTGATCATCAATGATGATGTGGAACTGGCCGCCACAATGGGCGCCGACGGCGTTCACCTGGGCCGGGGCGACCCCGACCCGGCAGCGGCGCGAAAGCACCTGGGGAATCATGCGATCATCGGCGTTTCCTGCTACAACCAGCTGGCACGCGCACATCAGGCGCTGGCCGTCGGCGCCAGCTACGTTGCCTTCGGCAGTTTCTTTGCTTCGCCGACCAAGCCGCAGGCCGTGCGCGCCGATATTGAGCTTCTGAAACAGGCGCGTCGCGAACTGGCATGCCCGATTGTCGCCATCGGCGGCATCACGCCCGCCAACGGTGGCGCCCTGATCGCGGCCGGCGCGGATTTTCTCGCAGTGATCGGCGGTCTTGCCGGCGATTTGCCGCCAGCGCAGGCAGCCGGGCAATATGCCGCACTGTTCACCCAACATCAGGAGGAACATACGCCATGAGCACCCAGGCCGAGCTGTTGGCACAGGCACGCGAACATATCCCCGGGGGCGTTAACTCTCCGGTGCGCGCATTCGGCAGCGTGGGCGCACAACCGCTGTTCATCGAGAGCGCCGCCGGCGCTCACGTATATGACAGTGATGGCCGCGGCTACATCGACTACGTCGGCTCCTGGGGGCCCATGATCCTGGGTCATGCGCACCCGGAGGTGCTGGCCGCGGTGACCGACACGGCGGCACGCGGGCTGAGCTTTGGTGCGCCAACGCAGCTGGAAACACGCATGGCGGAAAAGCTGTGCGCCATGGTGCCCTCACTGGAACAGGTCCGCATGGTCAATTCGGGCACCGAGGCCACCATGAGCGCGGTGCGGCTGGCGCGCGGCTATACCGGCCGCGACCGGGTGCTCAAGTTCGAGGGCTGCTACCACGGACACGTCGATTCCCTGCTGGTCAAGGCAGGCTCCGGCGCGCTGACGCTGGGGGTACCCAATTCGCCCGGTATCCCCGCCGCGCTGGCCGAACTGACCCTTACCGCGCCGTTCAATGACCTGGAAGCCACCCGCCAGGCCTTCGAACAGTATGGCAGCGAAATCGCCTGCATCATCGTCGAGCCGGTGGCCGGCAACATGAACTGCGTGCCGCCGGAGGCA
>SLLK01000113.1 GCA_007134115.1 Gammaproteobacteria bacterium
GAAGCGGGCCGTTAGCTCAGTTGGTAGAGCACCGGACTTTTAATCCGTGTGTCGCAGGTTCGATCCCTGCACGGCCCACCATATTTTTCAGTAAGTTATAAGGCATAAAGAAAAACCGGGGCTTGCTGTGTAGGCAGGCCATGACCTTAACCCGGTTTTTTCGGAGCTACGTGACGATCAGCCGCACGGTGCACGGAGACGTGATCCGTGTGTCGCAAGTTCGATCCCTGCAAGCCCCGGAATTCCACGCTTCTTCGTCCCTTATGCATCCCTGATGCGTTGCAGCTCACGCAGTCTTGCCTGCAATCGCTCACGTTGCATTTCGGTGAGTTCCTCGCGGCTCAGGCCGAGCTCCAGCTGGTTGATGGCCTCCTGCAGATTGCCGCGCATCATATTGTAATCCGCCAGGTAGATGTGGGCGTCCACGTTGCGTCCGGTGGCTTCAGCGGCATGTGCCTGCAGGCGTCGCACGCGCAGCGTGGGTTGGCCCGGGGTGTCGATACGGCCCAGCAGCGTATGGGCTTTTTCGGCGTCACCCTGGTCCAGCAACAGGCCGGCATACTCGATGCTCAGCGCGGGATTGCGCGGGAATATTTCCAGTGCCCCGGCCAGGGTTTCGTGTGCCTGTTCGGTGCGATTACGGGCGATCTGTACGCGCGCCAGGGCTGTGCGCAAGGCCGGAATCTGCTGGTTCTCGCGCACCAATTCGGCGAGCAGTTCCTCGGCCGGTCCGGAGTCGCCGGCAGTGTGTCGGGCCAGCGCCAGGCCGTAGAGTGCAGCGACCCGTCGTGGCCCTTCCCGCAGGCCCGCCTGCTCGCGGTAGTAGGCGGCGGCATCGCCGGCGCGGCGGGCGCTGCTTACGCGCAGACTGGCACGCACCAGCAGGTAGCTCATGCTGTCACTGGGTTCCACCTCGCCGATCTGCCGCGCCCGGTCGCGCGCTTCGGTTATGCGTGCGCTGGTCACGGGGTGGGTGCGAATGAAGTCACTGATGCCACCTTCCCGAAACCGGCTTTTTTCATCCATCTTGGCGAAGAAGCGGGCCATGCCCTCAGGATCGAAGCCGGCGCCGGCCATCAACTGAATGCCGATACGGTCGGCTTCATGTTCGAAGGCGTGGGTGTAGTTGATCATGTTCTGGACGGATGCTGCCATCCCGCCGGAAATGGCGCCGGCGACGATATTCGGGTCACCGGCGCCGAGCAGGATGGCCGCCAGAATGGCTGCGGAGGCGGCCATGTCTACGCCGCGCGTGGCCTCGATGCGCCGCGCAATGTGACGCTGCGTGACGTGGGTGATTTCATGAGCCAGCACGCCGGCGAGCTCACTTTCGTCGTCCGTTGCCAGCAGCAGTCCGGAATTAATGCCGATGAACCCGCCGGGCAGGGCAAAGGCGTTGATTGACGGGTCACGGACGACGAAGAAGTTGAACGCCTGGTCAGGCTGGTCGGTTTGCGCCACCAGTCGCTGGCCCACTTCCTGTATGTAACTGTTGATTTCCGGGTCATCAATGATCAGGCCTTGCGCCCGGATGGCGTTCATCACCTGCTGGCCGAGGCGGCGTTCTTCTGCCGGGGACATCACGGAGTCCGCGCGATCACCGATGCGCGGCAGGTCCACGGCCTTGAGCCCGGTGACCGGCAGCGCCGCGATCAGGGTCAGGGCTACAAGTTGCAGGAGACGAGGGTATTTCAAAGGAACAGATTCTCCAGATGTGATTGGCCGCTTGGTGTCGTTTGGACCCGGATTATGCGATGGTGTTCCGCCGGGCCGCGCCTGGCAAACTTTGGCAACAGCCTGACGATACATTAAGATGCAGATGCAATCATCATCGCCCGCAGGAGTGCTCGTCCCCGGTGGCCAGCTATGACAAAAAGCTTGATCTGAGCGGTGTGTCGGCGCCGGCCAATCTGTTGCGGGTGCGCAAGGCGCTGGAACAGATGGACGTGGGTCAGACACTGCTCGTGTTCACCGATGCCCGGCGCCCGGAACGTGATTTTGCAGCGTTGGGGGCACAGGAAGGATACAACCTGCTGGGCAAGCAAAAGATCGATACGGGCGGCTATCATTTTGCCTTCCGCAAGACCTGACCGGGTCCGGTGACAACGTCTTTCGGGCATGCCTGCTATGGTGCCCGTGCTCATGGTGCGTAACAGGAAGTAATTCATGGATGCCGTAAAGGCGTGGTTCCAGCGCTACTTTTCCGATCCGCAGGTGGTTTTCCTTGCCATCAGCCTGCTGGTCGGGCTGTTGCTGGTGGTCTGGTTTGGCAACCTCATGGCACCGGTGATCGCCAGCGTGATTCTGGCCTATCTGCTGGAAGGCCTGGTGCGACAGATGGAGCTCTGGCGCATTCCGCGGCTGGCGGCGGTGACCCTGGTTTTCCTGATCTTCCTTGCCTTGCTGTTTTTTCTCATTGTGGCAGTCGTACCGGTGCTGGTGCGCCAGGTGACCCAGTTGGTCCAGCAGATGCCGATCATGATCGACGAAGGCCAGCGCCTGCTGGAGACCCTGCCAGAGCAATACCCCATGATTTTCAGCGAAGATCAGCTCCAGCAGTTCATGGCCGGCATCGGCGATGAAGTGACGCTGTTTCGCCAGGAAGTGCTTTCGCGCACCCTGTCCTTTGGCGTGGGCTTGCTGACCTTCATGGTCTACGTGGTGCTGATGCCTATTCTCGTCTTCTTCATGCTCAAGGATAAGCACGCCATCCTGGCCTGGTTTGGCCGTTATCTGCCCAGCAACCGGGGTCTTGCCGCCCAGGTCTGGACGGAAGTGGATGAGCAGGTCGGCAACTATGTGCGGGGCAAGATCTGGGAAATCATCCTTGTCTGGGTGGTGACCTACATCACTTTCAGTCTGCTGGGTCTGGAGTACGCCATGCTGATGGCCGCGCTGACCGGTTTCTCGGTACTGATTCCGTATATCGGTGCCACCGTTGTCACCGTGCCGGTGGCCGCTGTCGCCTATTTCCAGTTCGGCCTGACCAGCGAATTCGCCTATATCCTGATCGCCTACGGGGTCATCCAGTTTATAGACGGCAATATCCTGGTGCCCATACTGTTCTCCGAGGTGGTCAACCTGCACCCGGTGGCCATTATCGTGGCCATCCTGTTCTTCGGCGGCATCTGGGGTTTCTGGGGCATTTTCTTTGCGATCCCGCTGGCCACGCTGGTGCAGGCCGTGCTGCGTGCCTGGCCACGCCAGGACCGACCACCTGAGCCGGACGCTGCCGGCTGAAGTCGGTCCGGCCCGGGGCGCACCTGCCCGGATTCCCTTATGTTTCGTGGATGAAAGACTCGATCCGCTCCAGCGGGATATGGTCGCTGGTATTGCGTCCGTACCAGGTATCCACGATGCGGCCTTCTTCGTCGATCAGGAAGTCCGCGGGCACCAGCTTGACGTGTGGGTTGGGCCGTGGCCGTCCGCCGGTGCGAATCCCCCGGTAAATTCGGGGCATGCGAAACAGCAGGGCCTTGAGCAAGGCCATGGCGGAATGTTCCACGCCGTACTGGTTGTACACATCAAGGTGCGGGTCGCTGACCATGCGAAACGGGCGTGGGTAGCGCGCCACATGCGCCTTGACCTCATGCGCAGGTGAACTGAAGAAGGTGATGACCTCGAGGTTCTCCTGCTGCCACGCCTTATACTGATGGGTCATTTCGTAGATGCGGAAGTTGCAGAAGGGGCAGGCCGCGTCGCGAAAGAACGACAGAATGACTTTGGTGCCCAGATAGTCATCCAGACGTATGGGCTGGTCATAAATATCGACAGTATTGAAGCCGGCGGCTTTTTCGGGCGCCTTGATGCGCATGGGGTGCTCCTGTTTTGTGGGGTACATCCGTTATACGCACCCAGGATGCGCCTGGATGCAGTGCGGCGTATTACGGCGGACGTCGGCCCGGCGTGCAGGCTTTGCCATGGGTGACGTGATCAGCGACAGGCCGGGTGCGCTCAGAGGTGGTCCGAGGCAAAGTCCGCCAGACGCGAGCGCTCGCCACGCAGCAGCGTGACATGGCCGCTGTGGGGCCACTGGCGGAAACGATCAACGACATAGGTCAGCCCTGAAGTGGTCTCCGTCAGGTAGGGTGTATCGATCTGCGAGATATTGCCCAGGCAGATGATCTTGGTGCCGGGGCCGGCGCGGGTAATCAGCGTTTTCATCTGTTTGGCCGTCAGGTTCTGGGCTTCGTCGATAATCAGGTATTTGTTGACGAAGGTGCGCCCGCGCATGAAGTTCAGCGAGCGGATCTTGATGCGGTTGCTGAGCAGGTCCTGGGTGGCAGCGCGGCCCCAGTCACCGCCGTCGCTTTCGGTGAGTACTTCCAGATTGTCCATCAGCGCGCCCATCCAGGGCGTCATCTTTTCTTCTTCGGTGCCCGGCAGAAAGCCTATGTCCTCGCCGACCGGGATGGTCACCCGGGTGACGATGATCTCGCGATACAGGTTGCTCTCCAGTGACTGGGCAAGCCCGGCGGCCAGTGCGAGCATGGTCTTGCCGGTGCCGGCGGCACCGAGCAGTGAGATAAAATCGATTTCCGGGTCCATCAGCATGTTGAGCGCGAAATTCTGCTCGCGGTTGCGCGCGTACACACCCCATACCGGTTGCTGGCTGCGGTAGTCGTGCAGCCGTTCGATGACCGCCTCGTCCTTGCCTGTTTCGCGCACAATGGCCTCGAAGTCTTCTTCGTCGGCCAGGTACAGGCACTGGTTTGGCGACCAGTGGGCGACACGCGGCCCGCGTATGCGGTAGAACGCGCGGCCGTTCTCCTGCCATGACTGCAGATCCGCGGCGTGCGTCTCCCAGAAGTCGACGGACAGTTCCTCGGTGCCGGAAAACAGCAGGTCCACATCTTCCAGCACCTGGTCGTTGTAATAATCCTCGGCGCGTATACCCAGTACGCTGGCCTTGATGCGCAGGTTGATGTCCTTGGAAACGAGGATGACGGCGATATCCGGGAACTGTTTCTGCAGCCCGATAACCGTGGCCAGAATGCTGTTGTCGGGTTTGTTGCCGGGCAGGTTCCGGGGCAGCTCGCCCAGCACGTGGCGGGTCTGGAAGAACAGGCGGCCGCTGCCATCGGGGCTGTCCCCGTTCTGGTAGCGGATGCGGTTGACCGGCAGGCCGTTGTCGATGGCCTCCTTGTCCTGGTCCTGCATCAGTTCGTCGAGAAAACGACTCACCTGGCGCACGTTGCGGGCGACCTCGGAGAGGCCTTTTTTGGCGCCATCAAGTTCCTCGAGCACGACCATGGGGATGAATACGTCATGTTCGTGGAAGCGAAAAATCGCCGTGGGGTCGTGCATCAGCACGTTGGTGTCGAGTACAAACAGTCGGCCGGAGCGTTGACGCGGTGTATTCACGTGGGACCTCGCTGGCTACCCGATACCGGTCCGGTGACGGGCGGTCCCGTCGCCGGCGATGTTTCTGCCATGGTACTGCAAACCCCGGGCGCAGGGGTGGCCCGGGGCAATCTGTGGCTGCTCAGGCCTGGTTTTCCAGTTCGCGCACCGCGGCCAGCACTTCCTCTACATGACCGTCGACCTTGACCTTGCGCCATTCGCGGCGCAGTACGCCGCGGCGATCAATCAGGAATGTGCTGCGCTCCACGCCCATCACCTTGCGCCCGTACATGTTCTTCTCGCGGATCACATCAAACAGCCGGCACAGCGCTTCATCCGGGTCCGAGATGAGATCAAACGGGAAGCCGTATTTCTGGCGGAAATTCTCGTGCGCCTTGAGGCTGTCACGGCTCACACCCAGTATTTCCGTGTCGAGGCGGCTGAATTCCTCGTAGTGCCCGGCAAAATCATTGCCCTCGGTCGTGCAGCCCGGCGTGTTGTCCTTGGGGTAGAAATACAGCACCAGATTGCGGCCTTGCAAGGCCTCGCTGCGAATGGTCCGCTCGCTGGTGGCGGCGGCTTCGAAGGCGGGGGCCGGCTGGTCGATGGCGACACTTGTCATGGGCTGTTCTCCTGCTGATTGCCAGTCGCTGATTGTGCATGCCCGGCGCTGCTTTGCAAGGTCTGTGCGGGGCCGAGAGCCGCTTGTCACCCGTCTGGCGCGCGGGGTAACATGGCGCAGCTTTGAGCAGGAGTACCGCATGTTCCAGGGCAGCATGGTCGCGCTCGTCACCCCGATGCACGAGGATGGTTCGGTCGATTACCCGAGCCTGCAAAAACTGATCGACTTCCATGTCGAGCAGGGCACCGACGCTATTGTGTCGGTGGGCACCACCGGAGAGGCCTCGACGCTGGGGTTTGACGAGCATTGCGAAGTCATTCGCGAAACCGTGCGCATGGTGCGCGGCCGGGTGCCCGTGATCGGCGGTACCGGCGCCAACGCCACCAATGAAGCCATTGAGTTGACTCGCGGCGCCATGGAAGCGGGCGTGGACGCCTGTCTGCTGGTCAACCCTTACTACATCAAACCTACCCAGGAAGGGTTGTACCGCCACCATCGCGCGGTGGCCGAGGCCGTGCCGGTACCGCAAATCATCTATAACGTGCCCGGGCGCACTGCTTGCGACATGCGGCCTGAGACCGTGCAGCGCCTGTCCGAGACGCGCAATATCATCGGTGTGAAGGAAGCCACCGGGGATATAGCGCGGGTGCACGACATTCGTGATCGTTGCGGGGATGGCTTTGAGATCTACTCCGGCGATGATGCGACCGCCATGGAGGCGATTCTGGCCGGCGCACGGGGCGATATCTCGGTCACCGCCAATGTGGCGCCACAGTTGATGCACGAGATGTGCATGGCGGCACTGGCCGGTGAGCGTGAGCTGGCCGAAGATCTGAATGCGCGACTGGAGCCCCTGCATCGCGGGCTGTTCGTGGAGAGCAGCCCGATTCCTGTAAAGTGGGCGCTGCACATCATGGGGTTGATCGGACCCGGTATACGGTTGCCGCTCACCCTGTTGTCCGAGGATTGTCACGACATCGTGCTCGAAGCACTGCGGCACGCGGGAGTTCAAGTTAATGTATAAGGCATTGC
>SLLK01000177.1 GCA_007134115.1 Gammaproteobacteria bacterium
CGCGCCACTGGAAGCGGCCCTGTGGCCGTTGCTCGGCATGCTGCTGTTCGCCACCTTCAGCCAGATGGCTCCGGGCCGTCTGGCCGAGGCATTTGCCGACGGACGTTTTCTGGCCGCGGCCGTGATCGGCAACTTCGTGCTGGTGCCGGTACTGGTGCTGGTGCTGCTGATGTGGGTGCCCGACGAACCGGCGTGGCGACTGGGGGTGCTACTGGTGCTGCTGGTGCCGTGTACTGACTGGTTCATCAGCTTTACCCACCTCGGTGGCGGCGACAGCCCGCGTGCAGTGGCCTTTGCGCCGCTCAGCCTGTTGCTGCAAATGCTGCTGCTGCCCATCTACCTCTGGCTGTTCCTGGGCGGTGAATTCGTCGTGAGTTTACCCGCCGGCGATCTGTTGGCGGCCTTTGGCGCACTCATTGTGCTGCCTCTGCTGCTCGCAATGGCCCTGCGCTACCGGCTGGCAGCCTCAACGGGTGGACAACGCTGGCTGACCCGTCTGGGAGTCGCGCCAGTGCCGCTGCTGGCGCTGGTGGTGTTCAGTGTGGCCGCCGGGCAGGTGGGCCTGGTGTTGGATTCTGCCGCCATGCTGCCGCTGCTGGCCGGCATATTCGTGGCCTATCTCGCTCTCGCCGCGCTGCTTGCCCGCTGGCTGGCCGGCCTGTTCCGGTTGCCGCCGCGCAGCGGCCGGGTGCTGGCGTTCAGTATGGGGACGCGCAACTCCTTTGTAGTGCTGCCGCTGGCGCTGGCCTTGCCGGATGCCCTGCAGGCGGCGGTGGTGGTGATTGTACTCCAGAGCCTGGTGGAGCTGTTCGGCATGGTGTTCTACCTGCGCTGGGTACCGGGCAGGTTGTTTCCGGACAGCGGGCCCGCTTCGGTTTGAATAGTTCGTCGCCGCGCCGGGCCCGTGGCATCATAGAGCCAGGGAAACGCTGATCTATATTCCGGAGGTGCGTGTGCGTATACCTGTTTGTGGTGCTTTGCTGGCTACCCTCATGCTTCTGGCCTTGCCTGCGGCGGCGTTTGATGCCGATGCCATCGACGGCGTCGACTACGCCCAGCAACCCCGTTCGGAGCGGTTGATCATGGGTCAGCCCGAGCGCGAGGACCTGGCACGGATTGCGGCGGGAGGCGGACAACATGTCGTCAATCTGCGCGGCGAGGGCGAATTCACCGACTGGGATGCGGGCGAGCTGGTCGAGCCGCTGGGCATGACTTTCCACCATATCCCGGTCAGGGACGGCAGCGCCCTGACTCGCGAGCGGGTCCAGGCCTTTGATCAGGTGCTGGCTGAGATCGGTGATGCGCCGGCCCTGATCTATTGCGGTTCGGGCAACCGGGTGGGGGCCATGTTTGCCCTGCGCGCGGCATGGCTGGAAGGCCAGGATGTGGAAGAAGCCGTTGCCCTGGGCCGCGAGCATGGCCTCGCCGGCCTGGAAGGTCGCGTTCGCGAACTGCTCGCCAAGTCGTTGTGACTGACTGTGGTCCCCGGCATGGCGTTGCGGTGCCGGTCGGCTTTGTGCACTATCGATTACCCCCGGGCGGGAGAGGCCGGCATTGAGCTGTTTACCTCCCCGTCCCGGGGCTCTTTCAATCTGATCCGGGGGGCGGCGTGTGAGCAAACTGCGTGTGTACGGGGTGCGAGGCATCCTGCTGGTATCCATTCTGGCAGTGGCGGTACTGATCTGGAAATGGCAGGACATCCAGCGCCTGATGACGGTCAATTCGCTGTTTGCCGAAGACCGCATCGTCGAGAACTTCAGCCACATGGACCGGGCCTTCTTCCATGAAACTATTCCTCTGGACGATACCCTGCCCTCGGAACTGCCCGCCAATCCCCGCCAGCTGCCCGATCTCGCCGACTGGGTCGATGATCGCCGGCTGACCGCACTGGTGGTGCTCAAGGATGGCGAGCTGGTGCATGAGGCTTACTTCCAGGACACCACGGAAGAGGATCTTCGTATCAGCTGGTCGGTGGCCAAGTCCTTTCTTTCTGCCTTGCTGGGCATGCTGATAGAAGACGGCGTGGTCAGCGGCGTGGATGCCCTGGTCACCGATTACGTGCCCGAGCTGGCCGACACGGCCTATGACGGCGCCACCATCCGCGACGCCCTGCAGATGGCCAGTGGTGTGCGCTTCAACGAAGACTATTTTGACCGCCGCTCGGATATCAATCGCATGGGCCGGGTGCTGGCGCTGGGCGGCACCCTGGACGGCTTCACCATGGACATACAGGAGCGTGCGTACGCGCCGGGCGAGTCGTTCCAGTACGTATCCATCGATACGCATGTGATCGGCATGGTGATCCGTGGCGCCACCGGCCGCAGCGTCACCGAACTGATGGGTGAACGGCTGCTCTCGCCGCTGGGCCTGGAGTCCGCCAATCCGTACTACATCACGGATGGCGATGGTGTGGCTTTCGTGCTCGGCGGCCTGAACATGATGACCCGGGACTACGCCCGTTTCGGCCAGCTATACCTGCAGGAAGGGCGCTGGCAGGGTGAGCAACTGGTGCCCGCTGCCTGGGTGGCCGAATCGACGGCGCCCAGCTCGCCGACAGCGGAAGGGGCCATACAGTACGGCTATCAGTGGTGGGTGCCTGCAGACGCCCGCGAAGGCGAGTTCCTGGCGCGCGGTGTATACGGCCAGTTCGTCTATATCAACCGTCCTGCCGGGGTCGTGGTGGCGGTCAATTCCGGTGATCGGGGTTTCCGCGAGCCGGGGTCTTTTGAGCAGAATCTGACGATGTTCCGCCTGATCGCGGACGCGCTCTAATTTACAGAGGGCAAGGATATGCAGTGGGATATAAAGACAGCGGCGCGTCTGGGTATTTTGATGCTTGGCGGCTGGTTGCTCGCCGGGTGTGACCAAAGCCCGCCCGATCTGGTGCAGATGCCGGACGCCGTGCCCGCAGCGGTGCTGATCACCGATGTCGGAGTGCTCGACGTGGATAGCGGGGCAATCACCGCCAATCGCGATGTACTGGTGATTGGCGAGCGTATTGCCGAAATTGGTGAGGCGGGGACGACTACCCGCCCGGATGATGTGTACCTCATCGATGGCAGCGGCGCCACCCTGCTGCCCGGCCTGATCGATATGCATGGCCATGTGGGTAATTCCTCCGCGCCGCGCTGGGCGAGTGAGTGGCCGGACGCGAAGCGCAACCTGCGTTCCTACCTGTACGCCGGTGTCACCACCGTGCTGGACCCCGCCGACATGCATAACCAGGCCTTCAAACGGCGTGATCGCGTGGCTGCGGGCGAGCTGCCGGGTCCGCGTATTTATGCGGCGGGCCCCATGATTACCGCCGATGGCGGTCATCCCGTGGCGGCGCTGGAGGGCGCCGCGCCGTGGTGGTTGCGCTGGTACCTGTTGCCGCGCTTTACGCGGCAGGTCGACTCGCCCGAGAGCGCGCGTGAGGCCGTGCGCGATATTGCCGGGCGTGATGCCGACGTGGTCAAGCTGTCAGTGGATCGTATCCCGGAGTCGGCGCCGCGTATTCGCCGCGAGCTGCTTACTGCAGCAGTGGATGAGGCCGACGCACTGGGTGTGCGTACCGTGGCGCATACAGGCACGCTGGACGATGCGGTGGATGCTGCCGAAGCCGGCACCACGTTGTGGGTGCATGGTGTCTACAAGGAGCGTATCCCTGACGAAGCCATCGCCCGGCTGGTTGACTATGGCATTCCCATGGTCGCCACCATGGCCGTGTTCGAGAGTTATGCCTTGCTTGGCCGTGAGCCGCGTGTGGCCAGTCGACTGGAGCGCGAAACCGTACCCGCGGAAACACTGGCCGCTTTTAACCAACCGCCCGCCAACGATGCAGGTGAATTCGGGGCCTGGCTGGACATGCTCTACGCCCAGCGCGCCGCCGCGCGAGATAACGTGCGGCGTTTGCACGAGGCCGGATTGACCATCCTTGCCGGCAGCGATACCCAGCAGGGCGTGTTCCCCGGGCCCGGTCTGCACCGGGAATTGCACCTGCTGGTTGAAGCCGGTCTCAGTCCCGCTGCGGCGATCCGCGCTGCCACCAGCGATGCGGCGCGCTATTTGGCCGACGGCGCCGAACCTGACTTCGGCATCATCGCCGAAGGCAAGCGTGCCGATCTGCTTTTGGTCGCAGGCGATCCTGCCGTCGACATCGGGAAACTGGCGGACATTCGTGCTGTGCTTCTGGGCGGCGTGCCGCTGCAACGCACGCCGCTGGCGATGGATGCTGCCGAGTAAGCGGGCTAGCGCCGCCGCTTCATGCGGCGGGCCGCGGGTGGCCTGAAGGCCGCCGGGCGGTCCTGGATCCATGCGACAAAACGCGCGATTTCGGGATCTCCGCGCAGCGCCTCCAGCGTATTGAATTCCCGCTCCAGGGTTTTCTCCGTAAAGCGCGCGTGCAGGTGATCGTGGCAGGGCCGGCACAGCCAGGCGATGCGCTCATGCACCTCGCTGCGATCGAAGTCACGCTTGTTGCGCCGATTACTGTGCCGGGTGCGCGGGATCAGATGGTGGCGCGTCAGCCGGGGTACCGCACGAGCGCACAGCTCGCAGCGCTCGGGCCGGTCATTGTTAGACGGTTCGGGCATGGCGATCTGATTCAGGTCGGGGTCAGCTTCTGTATTCTATACTCCGTGATGATAGCTCGGGGATGGATTGCGATTTCATTAACCACCATCCTCGCGGGCGATCAAGCCCAAAGGAGGCAAGAATGAAGTTCATGAAGATGTTTACCACGGCCTTCGTGGCCCTGATGCTTACGCTCGGTCTCAGCGGCTGGTCAAGCACCGGCGACGCGGAGAAAGAGGCCGACACAGAGGCTCAGGAACTCCAGGTCGCGGAACACCATGGCGACCACAAGGACAAGGACAAGGATAAAGACAAGGATAAGGATAAAGACAAGGATCGCGGCGGCTATTAACTGTCCGCCTCCCGAGTGGAAAAACCGGCTCCAGTGGAGCCGGTTTTTTTGTACGTTTACAAGCTAACAGCTATTAGCTAATCACTGTTAGCCGCCTCTATTCCGGGTTCATCTCGCGGCCACGGGTTCCAGACTGCGAGGCGCCGCGTAGTCGTCCACCGTGACCAGTGCTCCGGCATCCATATCCATGTACAGCACGCGCATACGGGTTGCCGTTCGGTAGGGCATGGTGGTGAAGTCCAGCGGATCCGGGAAGGCGCCGTTCAGATCCAGGTCATCGATGCTTTGCAGGGCCTTGAGGTAGCCCTCGCGGCTCACATCGCCGCTGGCCAGTGCGCGCCTGAACGCTTCGAAGGCGGGTTGTGCCCAGACGTATGAAGCGAGGATGTAGGTGTTGGGTCTGATACGTCCTTCGGTGTACGTCTCCAGGCTTTCGCGGAATTGCCGGACGACCGGCGTTTGATCACCCCAGACGGGGAAACCGGTGACCAAATAAGTATTCTCGAACAATGCCGGATCGATCATGCGGTGATCAAAGAACCGCTCGGTCATAAAGGGGGCGCTGCCAATCCACATGCCGGGCCGATAGTCCATGCTGTCAGCAATCGTCACCACGGTGACGGTCTCAGGCGGCAAGGTAGCCAAAAAGACAACGTCAACGTCTTGTTCGGCGAGCGAGGCGATCGCGTCAGCCATATCGGCGTCATCATCGGCGGGCGATATGGCATGTTCCGTCAGCACTTCAATGCCGTAGTGCGTTGCGCCTTTCAGCCAGCCGCGGTACGCGTCCCGACCATATTCATCATCACGATAGATCACGCCGGCCCGCAGTGCGTCAGCGCCACGGTGATCGACCGCCCAGTCCATGGCGCGCATGCCTTCCATCTCGTATGAGGTCCCGACCGTCGGTGTGTAGGGATGCTCGGCGGCACCGGAAAAGGCGGATGTAGGGAACGCGACGATGCCGTGTTCCCGCAGTTTCGGCTGCAGTTGCATGACGGGAGAGGAACCGAAAACCGAGACGTAGAAAAGTACCTCGTCATGCGTATCTTCAAAGCCGGCCTCGACGCGCTCCGGGTCATACGCGTGGTCGTGTTCGACCAGCCGGACGCGCCAGCCTTCGGGCAGCAGGTCGGTGTCGCCCCGATTCATGCGGTGAATGAGCGTACCCAGACCGAGCGAAAAGGGCCGTCCCAGTTCAGCAGCCGGGCCGCTCTGGTCGTTGAGGGCGCCGACGTACAGTATCCGATTATCCATGTCCACGCCCGGTACGGCGACCGCTTCGGGTTCCGGGTCACGGTCACAAGCGGTCACGCCAAGCGCTATTGCAAATGCAACAAGCGCGAAGCGCGCACCGGCTTTTCTCGGGTAATCACGCATGAATATCTCCCTGGTGTTGTTGTGGGTACGGGACCCATTGTTCCCGCGCAGATCCCTTCGAGGGTGCCGTGTCGATCTGCGGCCCGCGGCTACTGTTCAGGCACGGTCGACGTGGCGCGGCAAATTACAATAACCCTCCGCCAAAGTGAAGCGTTTTGTGCTGTGTCGCCACCTGGCGCCGCGGGTGACAGCGAGGAGCCTGCCTGAAAATCATTACATTAAGGAGACGCTGATCTATTCGTCGCGTCTCAGGCTTTGCCAGCAAGCCAGCATCAAGGCGCGGCCAAACCAGTCACTTCACATGCGCACGGTCGACGAGGAAGCTGCCCAGGATCGAGGCGGTACAGGACTCGCCGGGGGCGGCCGCCACCTGCTCGGGCGTCCCCGCCGCGACCACGCGCCCGCCGCCGTCACCACCTTCGGGGCCCATATCCACCAGCCAGTCGGCTTCGGCGATGAGGTCCAGGTTGTGCTCGATCACCATCACGCTGTTGCCGGCGTCCACCAGCCGGTGCAGCACGTGCAGCAGGTTCTCCACGTCAGCCATGTGCAGGCCCACGGTGGGCTCGTCCAGCACATACAGCGTATGCGGCTGTTTGCGCCGGCCGCTGTCGGGGCGGGCGCGGGCCAGTTCGCTGACCAGCTTGATGCGCTGGGCCTCGCCGCCCGATAGCG
>SLLK01000270.1 GCA_007134115.1 Gammaproteobacteria bacterium
CAGTTCCACACCCGCCTGCTCAAACATACGCGCCAGGCGCGGCAACACCGCGGGCGCAATGGCCTCGGCCACCAGCAGAGTTTCACAGGTATTGCAGGTACCGTAACGTTGCGTCTTCGCATTCAGCGCCACCGCCACTGCCTGTTCTTCATCGGCAGCGTCGTCGATATACACATGGCACACGCCGTCCAGGTGCTTGATCACCGGCACGCTGGCCTCACGGCTGATACGTTCGATCAGGCTCTTGCCGCCGCGCGGCACCAGCACATCGACAAGGCCGGACATGGTTATCAGTTCACCCACGGCGGCCCGGTCACTGGTCTGCACCACCTGCACGGCATCCTCGGGCAGCCCTGCGCGCGCCAGTCCCGCGGCAATACACGCGGCGATCGCCTGGTTGGAGCGCAGCGCCTCGGAACCACCGCGCAGGATCACCGCGTTACCCGACTTCAGACACAGGCCGGCGGCATCCGCCGTCACGTTGGGACGCGATTCATAAATGATACCCACCACGCCCAGCGGCACGCGCATGCGGCCCACCTGAATACCCGAGGGCCGGTAAGCAAGATCGCTGATACCCCCCACCGGGTCGGGCAAGGCCGCAATCTGGCGCAAGCCTTCCGCCATCCCTGCAATACGGGCCGGCGTCAGCTCCAGGCGGTCCAGCAAAGCGGCATCCAGACCCGCCTCGCGCGCCGCCTGCATGTCCAGCGCGTTATGCGCCTGCAAATCGGCTGCGCCCTCATCAATCGCCGCAGCCATGGCTTCCAGGGCCCCGTTCTTGCGGCCGGTATCGGCAGCAGCCAGCGTGCGCGCGGCCGCACGGGCGCGCTCACCCAGGGTGCGCATGTACTGCCGGACATCAGTGATATGTTCGTCGTGCCGGGGTCTTGCACTCATGATTACGGTCTCTGCTCCACACCGCGCCGCGCGGCGCTCAGGCCGGCGTCCGTCGTGCCGGTGTCGCTGCTGCAAATGCGGTCAATTGTACCATCTCGTCCCACACACTGCCGCGCAACAGACCCTTGGTCACCAGGTCGCACCGCGCCGTACGCGCCAGGCAGGCATGCCAGCGCCGCGTCGAGGCCCGCCGTAACGCACGCTCCATGAGCGGCCGGCGACGCTGCCAAACGCGCAGGCTCTCGAGCACCCCCCGCGCCGATTCACCGCGCGCCACCCGCAGCGAGGCGCTGCACACCGTACGCAGCTCGCGCGCCAGCGCCCACAGCAACAGCGGCGGCTCGGCACCCTCGGCGCGCAACCCCTGCAGGGCGCGCAGCGCGCGGCGACTGTCCCCGGCCAGCAATGCATCGACCCACAAAAAAGCATCAAAGCGGGCACTGTCGGCGACCACGGCGACCACATCATCGGCATGCACCCGCTCGCCGCCATGCAGCAGAGCAAGCCGGTCCAGCTCCTGGGCGGCCGCCAGCAGATTGCCCTCGGTACGTTGCGCAAGGGCGTCGATGGCCTCCGGCGACATGTCCAGGCTGCGCTGGCGGGCGCGCTTCTGCAGCCAGCCGGGCAATTCGTTCGCCGTCACCGGCCACACCTGCACAGCCACCCCCGCACGCTCCAGCGCCTTGTACCAGGCGCTGTTGCGGGCCGCCGCTTCCAGCCGGCCACAGATCAGCAGCAACACCGTATCCGGCGCCGGCTCGGCAGCATAGGCCTTGAGTACCCGCGCGCCCTCGTCACCCGGCCGTCCGCCCGGCAAGCGCAGCTCCAGCAGGCGTCGCTGCGAGAACAGGGACATGTTGCGGCTCTGCGCGGCCAGCTCCCGCCAGTCAAAGCCGCCGTCCACGAAAAAGGTCTCGCGCTCGTCGTAACCCTGGCGCCGCACCGCGGCACGCACGCTATCTGCCGCCTCCTCCACCGTCAGCGGCTCGTCGCCGCCGATGATATACAGGGGCGCCAGCGAATCGCGTAAATGCGCTTCAAGCTTGTCGGGGGCCAGCTTCATTGCAGTTCATCACCCGCCGGTTCATCCCGGGCTCCGGTGACGGTCTGCAGCCGCCGCATGATCTGGCGCACAGCGTCATCACGCATATCATCGACCAGCCGCTCGCCCTCGTCTTCACTGCCCAGCACCCGCTGATCAAAGGCGAACTCGCGGTTGAGCATCAGCGTCTGGCGCGACAGCAAATCCTCGTCGCCCCGACGCACCCTGAACGCGATATCCATGCGCAACTCGAATTCCAGGGCACGGCCGTCACTGTCCACCGAGACCACCCTTCGCGAAACACGGTCACGCAGAATCTCCAGCACTGCGACATCGTCATCCGGTTGATCCAGCACGGTGACACCTGACTGGCGCAGCGCATGGGACAGATCCAGTACCAGGTCGCTGGCCACGCTGCCCGACGCGTCGATGTGCATGTATTGCAGGGCCGGCGACAATTCCGGCGCGCTGCGCAGGGTGAAGCCACAGCCGGCAAGCGACACAGCCAGCAACGCCACCAGCAGCGAGCGCATCATGCACAGCCGACCGCGCGAGGTCGTCATCACAACACCACGTTGACGAGTTTGCCCGGCACCACGATCACCTTGCGCACATCCTGGCCGTCCACGAAACGGCTCACATTGGGCTCGGCCAGCGCCGCCTGCTCGATCTGTTCGCGGGCGGCATCGGCCGGCACCGCCACGCGACCACGCAGCTTGCCATTCACCTGCACGACCAGTTCCACCACATCACGCGCCAGCGCCTCCCGGTCCACCTGCGGCCAGGGCACATCGGCCACCGTGCCGGTACCGCCAAGCTTCTGCCACAGAACGTGCGTCACGTGCGGCACGATGGGCGCCAGCATGCACACCACCAGCGTCAGCGCCTCGTGACGCACCGCGCGCGCCGCCGCTGAATCATCCTCAAAGCGGCCCACAGCGTTGATCAGCTCCATCACTGCGGCAATGGCCGTATTGAACGTGTGACGACGACCCATGTCGTCCTCAACCTTGACCAGCGTTTCATACACCAGGCGGCGCAATGCCCGCTGTTCATCATTGAGCCCAGCCGGGTCCGGCGCGGCGGGCAGCGCACCGGCCGCCACATGGTCTGCCACCAGACGCCACACCCGGCGCAGGAAGCGGTAGGCGCCTTCCACCGCCGAGTCTGACCATTCCAGGCTTTGCTCCGGCGGCGCGGCGAACATCACGAACAGGCGCACGGTGTCGGCACCATAACGCTCTATAAGCGCCTGCGGATCCACCGTATTGCCCTTCGACTTGGACATCTTGGCGCCGTCCTTGAGCACCATGCCCTGCGTCAGAAGATGGGTAAACGGCTCATCCACACTGCTCAGGCCGGCATCGCGCATCAGTTTCTGGAAGAAGCGCGCATACAGCAGATGCAGGATGGCGTGCTCAATGCCGCCGATGTACTGGTCTACCGGCAACCAGTAATCGGCGCGCTGGTCGAGCATGGCCTGATCACTGTCGGCGCAGGCAAAACGGGCAAAATACCAGGACGATTCCATGAAAGTATCGAACGTATCGGTTTCGCGCTCGGCATCTGCGCCGCAGCGGGGACACTTGCAGCGGGAGTACTCGGGCATGCGCTTGAGCGGCGAGCCGCCATCGTCCAGCGCCACTTCCTCGGGCAGGACCACAGGCAGGTCAGTGTCGGGCACCGGCACCGCGCCGCACGAGGGACAATTGATCACCGGAATAGGCGCACCCCAGTAGCGCTGCCGCGAAATACCCCAGTCCCGAAGCCGATAGTTGGTCCGTCGCCGGCCCCGACCCAGCTCACCCAGCCGGTCCGCCACCGCCTCGAAGGCCTGCGCCGAGTCCAGGCCATCCAGTTCGCGGGAGTTCACCAGCACGCCCTTGTCGATGAAGGCGCCTGCGTCCAGGTCGACGTCGCCGCCATCCGCAGGCGCAATCACCTGGCGCGCCGGCAATCCGTACTCGCGGGCAAACTCCCAGTCACGTTGATCATGTGCCGGCACCGCCATCACCGCCCCTGCCCCGTACCCCATGAGCACGAAGTTGGCCACCCACACCGGGATCTGTTCGCCGGTCAACGGATGCACGGCCTCAATACCCAGCGGCCGGCCCTGCTTCTCCATGGTCTCCATGGCCGCCTCGGATACTTGCATACGTCTGCAGCGAACCAGAAAATCAGCCAGTTCCGGGTCCTTCACCGCTGCCGCCTCGGCCAGCGGATGCTCCGGGGCCACCGCCATGTAAGACACACCCATCACCGTGTCGGGCCGAGTGGTGTAGACCACCAGCGGTTCATCATGCCCGTCCACGCTGAATTCGATCTCCACACCCTGCGAGCGACCAATCCAGTTGCGCTGCATGGTGCGCACCGCGTCCGGCCAGCCGTCGAGCCCATCCAGCTCGTCCAGCAACTCGTCCGCGTACTGCGTAATGCGCATGAACCACTGCGGAATCTCGCGCCGTTCCACCAGCGCACCGGAACGCCAGCCGCGGCCCTCAATGACCTGCTCGTTGGCCAGCACCGTCTGGTCCACCGGATCCCAGTTGACCACCGCGTTCTTTTTGTAGACCAGCCCCTTCTCGAACAACCGGGTGAACAGCCACTGTTCCCAGCGGTAATAGTCCGGGTTACAGGTAGCCAGCTCGCGCTCCCAGGCGTAGCCAAAGCCCAGTCGGCGCAGCTGTTCACGCATGTAGGCAATATTCTCGCGGGTCCACTGTGCCGGGGGCACACCGTGCTTGGCGGCCGCATTCTCGGCGGGCAAGCCGAAGGCATCCCAACCCATCGGCTGCAGCACGTTACGCCCGCGCATGCGCTGATAGCGGGCGATCACATCGCCAATGGTGTAATTGCGCACATGGCCCATGTGCAGCCGTCCGCTGGGATAGGGGAACATCGACAGGCAGTAGAATTTTTCGCGCGCCGGATCCTCACTGACTTCAAAGGTGCGGTTTTGCTGCCAGTACTGCTGGGCGTCACTTTCAATCTGATGCGGTTCGTACTGCTCTTGCATGGGCCTTGGCTGCACTCGTGACTGCGGGAAAAGAGGCAAAGCTTACCCCAGCGCGGGGAACCGGCTCAACGCGGCCGGACATGATGCCGCACCGCCATCAGTGCCCGGCGCGAGAATTTGTACGCGGTCCGGGCCGGCAGCGCCCACTGTACCGGCCGCCACCACTGGACTGGAACCCACTCAGGGGGCATTGTGTCCAGGAGACTGGCGGCACGCCGCACGCGCCGGAAACGCATCACGCTGGAGGTACAGGCAATGACAGACAAGAAACAATCGCGCAGTAATGAACCGTCCTCCGTCGCTCACCGGCTTGAGCAGGCCTACAACACCATGCTGGAACGGGTCCGCCATGCCCTGGACGAATTCGGCGAGGAAACCGGCCCGCGTCTGCGCCTGGCGCTGGAGCGCGCGCGCGAACGTGCCGTAGAGATGGGCGAACTGACACGCGAGGAAGCCGATCGCATCGGCGAGTACCTGCGCCGCGATCTCAACGAAGCGGGCGACTATCTGGCACGCACCGGACATGAACTGCGTGACTGGTTGCGCTTTGACCTGCAACTGCTGGAAGCGCGTTTTCTCGACATGCTGCTGTCCGCCGCCGATCGCACGCGCTCGGAGATCGCCGCCATGCGCGAGGCGGGAACCATCGATCACACCTACCACACGGGCGAAATCACCGCGCCGGGCACGCTGTACTGCCGGGCCTGCGATCACGCACTGGAACTGCGGCGCACGGGTCACATCCCGCCGTGCCCGTCGTGTCAGGCCACCGAGTTCCGCCGGCCGGCCAAAACACCGGGTAAAGGCTGAATCAACCGCCCGTAGCGACGTTCACACCGGCCACGACTTCAGCCACAGCTGACCACCGTCAACCTCAGCAGATCACACATGTCCCAGGAGATCATCGATTCCCGCGACGGCCTGCTCGCCCTGTGCCGTCAACTTGAGCAAAGCCACTGGCTGGCGCTGGATACCGAATTCATGCGCGAGCGCACCTACTATCCCAGGCTGTGCCTGGTCCAGATCGCCAACGAAGAGCGCATCGCCTGCGTGGACCCGCTACTGGTGGAAGACCTGTCGCCGCTGGGTGAGCTGTTGTTGCGGCGCGACATCACCAAAGTGGTCCATGCGGGGCACCAGGACCTGGAGATTTTTCACCAGCTCTACGGCGAAGTTCCGGCGCCCGTGTTCGACACCCAGATAGCTGCCACCCTGGCCGGCTTCACTCCGCAGATCGGGTACGCGCGCCTGGTCGAGGAAATGCTGGGTGTCACTCTGGACAAGACCCACACGCGCAGCGACTGGTCGCGACGACCCCTGGCCGAAGCCGAGTACGCCTACGCGGCGAACGATGTGCGTTACCTGCGCGACATCTACCTGCGTTTGCACCAGCAGCTCGACAACAATGGCCGCCTCACATGGCTGGAGCACGATTTTGCGGCACTGGTCGACGACCGCCGCTATCGCAGCGAACCCGGCGAGGCGTGGAAACGCGTCAAGCAAATCGACCGGTTGCGCCCGCGCGCCTTTACCATCGCCAGGGAACTCGCCGCCTGGCGGGAGCGCGAAGCCATGCAGCGCGACCGGCCCCGTCAGTGGCTTTTGCGTGATGAAATGCTGCTCGATATCGCCCGTCGCCAACCGGCGGACCGCAATGCACTCAATGCAGTCAGGGGCGCCAGCGAGGCACTGCAGCGCGCCCGCGTACAACCCGAGGCACTGCTCGCAGTGGTGGCCGAGGCGGCCGAATTACCGGCGGCATCACCGCCGCCGCGGGCCGCCAACCGCCTGGACCCGGCACAGGAACCGCTGGTCGACATCCTCATGGGCGTGTTACGTCAATGCGCCGACAACGCCGATGTGGCGGCGACCATGATTGCCAGCCGCAAGGATCTGGAGAAACTGGTCGGGGGGCAGCGACAGTTGCCGCTACTGGAAGGCTGGCGCGGGGAAATTGCCGGACGCACCCTGCTCGCGGTGCTGGAAGGGCAACGCGATGTAA
>SLLK01000253.1 GCA_007134115.1 Gammaproteobacteria bacterium
CACCTCGCCGCGCGCGCGGCGCAGCCGGCGACGGCCGTTATCGACCTCCGGCTGCGTATCCAGCAGCGCAAAGATGCTGGCGGCGGCGGCAATGCCCTTCTGCATCTCTGCATTGACGGTGGTCAGGTGGCGCACGGGCGGCAACAGCATCAGCATGGCACCCATGAACGCGGTGAACGTGCCGGGCGTCATCTGGTCGAGCATAGTCTCCGAAGTCGCCATATACACGATGGCCGCCACAGCCCAGCCGGCGATGAACTGCACCGCCGGCGTACTGCCCGCACGGGTCGCCAGGAAACGCATGTGCAAACGACGATTGCGCTCGTTGATCTGTTCGAACTGACGCGCTTCGTAATCCTCCGCGCCGAATACCTTGACCATCCGGTTACCGTCGATGACCTCGCCGCTGATCTGGGTGACATCCCCCATGGAGCCCTGTATACGGCGGCTGACCTTGCGGAATCGCTTGCTTACGTAGCGAATCAACAATGCAATGGGCGGCGCCACCAGCAGGGTGAACAGCGCCAGTTGTGCATTGAGGTAGAACATCAGCCCAAGCAGGCCAATAACCATCAGCGAATCGCGAATCAGCACGGTGATTGCATCGGTGGTGGACTGCGCCACCTGCTCTACGTTGAAGGTCAGGCGGGAAAGCAACTGGCCGGTGCGGTGACGATCATAGAATGCCGTGGGCAGGCGCATGAGGTGAGAGAACAACTGACTACGCAATTGCTTGATCACCCGACGGCCGATATAGCCCATACCGTAGGCCGAACCGAAGCCGCCCACGGCGCGCAGCAGGAACAACACAAGCACCGCTGCCGGCATCAGCCGTATCACGTCCGGATCACGCTCGATAAAAGTACCGTCGAGCAGCGGTTGCATCAGCCACACAAACGCCGTATTGCTGCCCGAATACAGCGCCATGCACAACGCCGCCAGGAGAAACACCCGCCAGTAGCCAAAGGTATAACCCAGCAACCGCCGGTAGATGCGTAATGCCGTCGCATCCCCCAGGCCGGTTTTGCTCATTCATCCCCGTCCATGGGCTGGGCGGTCTCGATCACGATGTTGACGAAACCCATGCGCCCGGCAACATCCAGCACCGTGACGACCGACTGATGCGAGGCCCGCGCGTCGGCGCGCACCTTGAGGCGCGCCTCGCGCTGCTCTCCGGCAACCTGGCGCAACGCGCTGCGTACCGTATCCGGGCGATTGTTGACCAGTTCCTGACTGTCGATAAAGTAACGGCCATCGGCATCGATAACGATCTCTATGCCCTCTTGCGGCGAGGCCGCCTCAGCCCCGGCCTCGGGCAGCTCAATCTGCAACTCGGCATCACGCACGAAACTGGTGGTGACCATAAAAAAAATCAGCAACAGGAACACCACATCAATCAGCGGTGTGAGGTTGAGTGTGGGTTCCTCGTCCTCGCGTGGCCGGATATTCACGCCCGCTTCTCCTTGCTGTCGGCATACACGGCGTCGAGCAGGCGGGTGGCCTCGGTTTCCATGCCCAGCACCAGCTCACTGACCCGGCCACGCAGATAACGGTAGAAAATCAGCGACGGGATAGCCACCGACAAACCGGCTGCGGTGGTAATGAGGGCCTCGGATATCCCCCCGGCAAGCACCGCCGGATTACCCACACCGTATTCCGTAATGGCAAAGAACACCTTGATCATGCCGATCACGGTGCCCAGCAGCCCAAGCAGCGGGGTGATCGCCGCGATGGTGCCCAACGTATTGAGGTAGCGCTCCAGTTCATGCACCACCTGGCGGCCGGTGTCCTCGATGCGCTCTTTCACCGCCTCGCGATTGAGGTGCAGATTGGCCAGTCCGGCGGCCAGAATCTGCCCCAGCGGCGAACCGCGACGCATCGCTTCGAGCTGTTCGGCGTTCAACTGATTGTTTTTCTTAAGCTTCCAGGCCCGCGCCGCCAGTTGCGGCGGCAGAATCTGCTCGCGGCGCAAGGCCCACAGACGTTCGGCAAAAATCGCCAGCGCCACCAGCGAACACAGGATGATCGGGGCCATCAGAAAGCCCCCGGCCTTGATAATCTCCCACATGCGTATGCCTGCCCCTTTGTTGGCCTCGCCCCACTACACCAGAAAGCATGATACGCGATTGACGCTGTATCCCGAAACGCCACAATCACCTTTCTAGCGATGCCAGAAACGCTGCGTCGTTCCCGCCGGCAGCGCCCGTGCCCCGTTGGCCTCCACCCGATACCGAAGCGCCCCCGCACCCGCCTGCGGCGGCGCCAGCAAACGGCCATATGCCGCCATTTCGCCGGCCAGCGGCGCCTCACCGTCCACCGGATACAACAGCACCCCATCGGCCGTCCATTGATCCGCGAGCCGCAACAACCGGCTCTGCCCCCGGTCACCCAGCGCGCCGGCCAGCAACAGGCGGCGCCCGCCGGCCTCAACCAGCAATACGCAGGCTGCGTCAGCGCCCCGGTAGTCCCAGCGCCGCGGCGGATGCAACACGCGCACCTGCATATCCGCAGTGACGTGACGCATCCCCGCCAGACACGGCTGGCCACCCGGCAGACGGGCCGCCGCGCCGCCGCCGAACCAGCGGGCATCATCGCGACCGCGCTCGACCAGCCGTCGCCAGCCCCCCGCCAGGTCACGTTGATGCCGGCTGACCACCAGCAGGTCCAGCCGCGTCACGCCCCGCCTGTCCAGCCAGGCTTCCAGCGCCCGGCCCCCGTCCTGCCATGCCGGCGGACCCGTGTCGTACACCAGCACGCTCTCACCCGCTTGCACAATGGCTGCCGCGCCCGGCGCCAGATCCAGCAGGGTGACCTCCAGCGCCGGCACCGCCGGCGCCCGTGGCCACAGTAGCGCCGCCACCAGCAGTATGCCCACCATACGTCCGGGCACCCCCCTGGGCCCCAGAATCAACACCAGCCCTGCGCCCATGACCAGCAATGACCACAACGCCGGCGACGATGGCACCGGCCACCGGGACGTCAGCCAGGTCAGCCCCTCCAGCAGCGGCCAGAACAGTTCCACCGTCCACCCGGCCAGGCGCAGCAACCATTCGCCGCCCTGCCCCCAGAACATGCTGGTCGCCGTACCCAGCAGCGCCAACGGCACCACCACCAGGGCAAACAGAGGCACCGCCATCAGATTGGCCGGAATGCTTGCCCAGGCCACATGGTTGAAGAACAACAGCGTCAGCGGAATCAGGCCCAGCGACAGGCGCCACTGTATCGCGGCCAGCGAACGCACCCGGCCGGGCTGGCCGGTACGCCCGTGCAAGCTGAGGATAATCCACGTCACCGCGCCGAAAGACAGCCAGGTGCCGGCCGACAGCGCGGCCAGCGGGTCGAACAGCAGCACCGCGCACAATGCTGCTGCGAGCACGGCCCACGGCGCCGAGAGATACCCGGCCCGCGCCGCCAGCAACCCCGCCGTCAACATGATCAAGGCTCGCTGGGTAGGCACGGAAAAGCCCGCCAGCATGGCGTAAAGAGCAGCCGCCAGCAGCGCCGGAATCAGGCCGGCCCGGGGCATCGGCACGCGCGTCGTGGCCGCCGGGAAACGCGCCCACACAACACGCCACAGCACCAGCACCAGACCCGCCACCAGCCCCACATGCAAGCCCGAGATCGCCATCAGGTGATTGGTGCCGGTGGCCGTCAACACCTCCCAGGTCGCGGCATCCATGCGACCCCTGTCGCCAATCACCAGCGCCCTGATGATGCCGCCCCGCGGCAGGTCACCCACAGCCCGCTCGACCCGCTGCCCCAGTGCCTTGCGCCAGCGCAGCACCGTCGGTGTCGCGGCCGTGGCGGACAGCCGTTCGGCCTGGCCATTAACCCGTGCGCGCGCATCGAGACGCTGGCGCAGACGCCAGCCCTCGACGTCGAAGGCCCCGGGGTTGTGCCGTGTGCGCGGTGCAGAAACGGAGAGCGGCAGGCGCCAGAACTCGCCCGCCGACGGACGCACCTCCGGATCCGGCCAGTTGACCCGCAAGCGCGCGCCGGGTGCCACCGGCGCCGCCGCCTGCGCCTGCGTGACTTCAAGATCAAAGCTGACAACAGACCCGCTACCGGAGGGCAACGACACAATCTGCCCGCTCACCACCACATCCTCGGCGGGATCGATCAACGGGCCCAGCGCAGCCACGGTGGCCTGGCCATGCCAGGCAGACCAGGCCACGCCAAGAAAGCCGGCGGCAAGCATCGCCCAAAGCAGTCGTCGAACGGGGGCAGAGCACACTGCCGCGGCCAGCGCGAGCGCCACGCCGACCACGGCCGGCCACCAGACCGCGGGCAAATCGGACAACAGGAGTGTGCCGGTGACCCCGGCAGCAAAAGCCAGCAACACTGCCGTCATTGAAGCCTCCCTGCTTCAAGCCGGTTAACTCACGAACGCATGTTCAGGCCGGCAACAACTGGCCGTCCTGCAAACGCAGCACCCGATCCATACGCTGCGCCAGTTCCGGGTTGTGCGTAACCACCACGAAACTGATCCCCAAATCGCGGTTCAGCTCCAGCATCAGGTCATACACCCGGTCCGCGGTGGCCGGATCCAGATTGCCGGTAGGCTCGTCCGCCAACACGCAATGTGGGCGCGCCACCAGCGCGCGCGCCACGGCGGCACGTTGCCGCTCACCGCCGGAAAGCTCGCCGGGCTTGTGCTCCAGCCGGCCTTCCAGGCCCACCCGGCCAAGCATGTCGGCCGCTGCCGTACGTGCCTGTGCCGGCGCCACGCGCCGGATCAGCAGTGGCATGGCGACATTCTCCAGCGCCGTGAATTCGGGCAGCAGATGATGAAACTGGTAGACAAAACCCAGCGAACGATTGCGCAGGCGTCCACGCTCGGCCGGGGCCAGTTCGTGCATGCGCCGGCCCATGACTTCCACCTCACCGCCGGTAGGCGTTTCCAGCCCGCCCAGCAAATGCAGCAACGTACTTTTACCGGAACCCGAGGTGCCGACGATCGCCACCTGTTCGCCACCATGGACCGTCAAATCCACACCGGTCAGCACCTGTACATCAATGCGTCCCTGACGAAAACGGCGCGCCAGACCCCGGCACACCAGCACCGGCGATGGGTCATGATTGACGCGACCTTGCGGCTTACTCATAACGCAGTGCCTCCGCCGGATCGGTGCGCGATGCCCGCCACGCGGGGTAGAGGGTGGACACCAGCGACAGCCCCAGCGCCATGGCGCCAATGCGCCACACGTCACGGAACTCCAGCTGCGAGGGCAATTCGCTGATGTAATACACATCCCTGAGCAGGAACTCGATGCCGATCAGATTCTCTATTCCGGCGACAATGGCCTCTACATTGAGCGCCAGCGAGACGCCGCCAAGCAAACCCAGGCCCGTGCCCAGCACACCAATCACCATGCCCTGCACCATGAATACACCGGTCACACTCGCCGGCGACACACCCAGCGTGCGCAGGATGGCGATATCGGCCTGTTTATCCGTCACCACCATGACCAGCGTGGAGACGATATTGAATGCCGCGACCGCCACAATCAGGGTGAGAATGACGAACATCACCGTCTTCTCGATCTGGATGGCGCGGAAAAAGTTGCCATGCTGGCGGGTCCAGTCGGTCGCGTAAGTGCCCGAAGGTACATCCTGATTGAGCACGCGGCTCACCACCGGCGCCGCGAACAGATCATCCAGCCGCAAGCGCACGCCCGTGACGTCGCCGTCCATGCGATACAGGCGCGAGGCATCGGCAATATGCAGGAACGCGTGGCTGCGGTCGTATTCATACATATCCACATCGAAAATACCCACCACCCGGAAGCGGCGCATGCGCGGAATCACCCCTGCGGGCGTCACCGAGGCCTGGGGAATCATGATATCCACGCCGTCGCCGGGCGCCACGCGCAGATTCTCGGCCAGCAACCGACCCAGCACCACACCGTATTCACCATCACGCAGTGCCGACAGCTCACCCTGCACCATCTGCTCCGGCAGTTCCGACACCTGGTGTTCTTCGGCCGGATCAATGCCGCGAATGATGCCGCCGGTCAATTGCCGCCCGCTGCGCAGCATGGCCTCACCCTGCACGTAGGGCGCACTGCCGAGCACCCGCGGATGCTCCAGCATCCGCTCCGCAATAGCCTCCCAGTCACTGATACGGCCGTCATAGGCCATGATGCTGGCGTGCGAGGTCATCGACAGGATGCGGTCACGCAACTCGCGCTCGAAGCCGTTCATCACCGACAACACGGTGATCAGCACAGTCACGCCCAGCGCAATACCCAGGATGGACAACCACGAGATAAACGAGATGAAGTGATTGCGTCGCTTGGCCCGGGTATAGCGCAGGCCGATGAAAATTTCGAAGGGCTTGAACATGGGCGACGATTAAACCACAAATCCGGCGACGTGGGCAGGTTCTCGCACTGCATCGCCCTTGCTATAGTGTCTGCAATCAGCGCTGGCGCGAACGGTGAGCACAGGGTTCGCCTCAAGCACGCTACCGGAGAACATGCATTGAGAACAGCTGCAATCTGCGCCGCCATCATCTTCCTGCTGACCCTGGCTGTTGCCGGCCCGGCTGGCGGGCTGAACCTTGTCGCCGGCGCCGCTGGCAGCGAGGCGCCCGAAGTCATCAAGCCGCCACGCCAGATGCACATGGACCAGGTGCGCGAACGTTTTGGCGAACCGCAGCGCACCCGTGCGCCGGTCGGCGACCCGCCCATCACCCGCTGGGATTACCCCCGCTTTACCGTGTACTTCGAACATCAGCGGGTGATCCACGCCGTACAACCCGATCGCCCACCCGTCGTTCACGACGACTGACAAAGCGCCCATGACTCCAGTATTGCCCGCCGAGTGGGCGCCGCAAGCCGCCGTCATGCTCACCTGGCCGCATGACAATGGCCCCTGGAGCGGCGCGCTGGACACCATCGAGCCGGTGTTTGATGCCATCGCCGCCGCCATTCTGCCCCGCCAGAA
>SLLK01000316.1 GCA_007134115.1 Gammaproteobacteria bacterium
AAACGCTGGACACGGCCAATCATGCACTGGAAGCAGGCGATGATTCGATTCGATATCGAACACGGCGAGCGAATTCGAGCCACTCAGTGACAGCCGTTTACACAAAATCTGTCACAGACTCTTGAAGTTAATTAACAGGCCCTGTCTGACCCCGCTCAGTTTCTTATATGTCAGAATCTGTGCCTCGTGAACTCCCGTCAACTGCTCGATACTTTTCAATTCCACAATCAACTCATTCTCAACCAGCAAATCGACCCGATACCCATACTCGACATGCAGGCCCTTGTAATTCACCGGTAAAGCATGTTGTTGTCGATACGCTATCCCATCCAGTGACAACTGATGCGCCAGGCATTGCTCATACACTCCTTCCAGCAATCCCGGCCCAAGCGTTCGATGCACCTCAATCGCCGCCCCGATTACTCGTCGCGACAATGCGCTGAACCCCGTAGTCCGCTTTTCCATGCCTCGGTTCATGACAACTGTTCCTCCCTGAACGCAATTACTTCATGTTCTTCGTACCCTTCATGCTCTTCATGTTCAGCTTTTCAAACTTCGGGCGGGCGGTAATCCGCCAGTCTTCGCCGACGCGCTGTATATCAATCATCTCCACCGGCAGGCGCTGTGCCATGCGCTCCAGGCCCGGCAGGGTGAACAGGCCGCGGGCGGCGTCGCCCATCAGGTGGGGGGCCATGTAGATGACCAGTTCGTCCACCAGGCCGGCGGCGAGCAGTGCGCCACCCAGGCGCGGGCCGGCTTCCACCAGCACTTCGTTGATTTCCCGCTCGCCAAGCAGCGCCAGTGCCGCCGCCAGGTCCACCTGCGCGTCACCGCCCACGACCGCCACTTCCGCACCGGCCTGTTCCAGCGCCTGACGGCGTGACGCATGATCACGCGCCGCCAGCACCAGCGTCTGGCCCTCAAGCGCCAGCATGCGCGACGCCGGCGCCATGCGCAGCTGGCTGTCGAGTACCACCCGCAGCGGCCGGGGCCAGGGCAACGCGCTGCCACCGGGGTGGGGCACGCCGCCGTCCAGGCGCACGTTCAGCGAGGGGTCATCGGCAAGCACGGTACCCGAACCGGTCATCACAGCGGCACTGCGCGCGCGCAGATGATGCACCTCCTCGCGCGCCTCGGGGCCCGTGACCCAGCGGCTCTCGCCACTGGCCATGGCAGTGCGGCCATCCAGACTCATGGCCGCTTTCAGGCACACCCAGGGGCGCCCGTGCTGCACCCGCGACAGAAAGCCCGGGTTCAGTTGCGCCGCGGCTTCATTCGCCACGCCCTCAATCACTTCTATACCCGCCTCGCGCAGGCGCGCCAGGCCGGCGCCGGCAACCCGCGGATCCGGGTCGCGCATGGCCACCACCACCCGCGCCACGCCCGCGTCAACCAGAGCGTCGGCACAGGGCGGAGTACGGCCATGATGGGCGCAGGGTTCCAGGGTGAGATACACGGTGGCGCCACGGGCTGCATTGCCGGCCGCACGCAGTGCCAGCACTTCAGCGTGCGGCTCGCCGGCCTGCATGTGCCAGCCTTCGCCGGCCGCCTTGCCGTTGCGCACGATCACGCAACCGACCCGAGGGTTGGGCCGGGTGGTATACAGGCCGTGGCGGGCCAGCTGCAGCGCCCGCGCCATCCAGCGGCTGTGCTCCCTGTCCGTCATCGCCGCGCCCTTACCTGCGGGACCGACCGGGCGTTCCGGTCACGGCGGGCGCATCGCCGCCGCCCTGCAGGCGATCAATTTCCTCGCGGAAGGCGTTGACGTCCTCGAAGCTGCGGTACACCGAAGCAAAACGCACGTAGGCCACCTGGTCGAGCTGGCGCAGCTCGTCCATGACCCATTCGCCGATACGCCGTCCCGGTAATTCGCGCTCACCGCCGGCGCGTACGCGACGGGTGATGCGATCAATGGCGGCGTCCACGGCCTCAATGCTCACCGGACGTTTTTCCAGTGCGCGCAACAGTCCGGTGCGCAACTTGTCCTCGGAGAAGGGCTCACGACTGCCGTCACGCTTGATCACCCGCGGCATCACCAGCTCAGCACGCTCGAAGGTGGTAAAGCGCTCGCTGCACTCGGTGCATTCCCGGCGGCGGCGCACCTGGTCACCCTCGCCCGCCAGGCGCGAATCGATCACCTTGGTATCGTCAGCTCCACAGAAAGGACAGCGCATGTTGACTCCGTTATGGCTGCCACGCCCGGGCCCGGCAGAGCACGATCAGGATTGGCGATACACCGGGAAACGCGCGCACAACGCCACCACTTCCTCGCGCACCCGGGCCACTGTGCCGTCATCATCCATGTTGTCGAGCACGTCGCAGATCCAGTGCCCCAGGCGACTGCATTCATCCTCACCAAAGCCCCGGGTCGTGCAAGCCGCGGTACCGATCCGGATACCGCTGGTCACGAACGGCGACTGCGGATCATCCGGCACCGTGTTCTTGTTCACCGTGATATTGGCCTCGCCCAGCCGATTCTCGGCATCCTTGCCGGTCATCTTCTTGCTCACCAGATCCATCAGGAACAGATGATTGTCCGTCCCGCCGGAAACCACATTGTAGCCGCGCTCCATGATGACCCCGGCAAGCACCCGGGCGTTGTGGATAACTTCCTGCTGATAGGTCTTGAAGCCGGGCTCTGCGGCCTCCTTGAAAGCCACCGCCTTGGCCGCGATGACGTGCATCAGCGGGCCACCCTGGGTCCCCGGAAAGACCAGCGAATTAAGCTTTTTGGTTACCTCGGGATTCTCGCGCGCCAGCATCAGCCCGCCACGTGGACCCCGCAGTGTCTTGTGCGTGGTGGTCGTGACCACATCGGCATAAGGCACCGGGCTGGGGTACACACCGGCGGCCACCAGACCCGCGATGTGCGCCATATCCACCATCAGGAAGGCACCCACCTTGTCGGCAATCTCGCGCATGCGCTGCCAGTCGGCCACCCGTGAATAGGCCGAAAAGCCACCCAGCACCATCTTCGGCTTGTGCTCCAGCGCCAGCGCTTCCATCTGATCGTAATCAATCATCTGGTCGGCCGGGTCCAGTCCGTAGGGCACGATATTGAACAGCTTGCCGGAGAAATTCACCGGCGCGCCGTGGGTCAGATGCCCGCCATGGTCCAGGCTCATGCCCAGCACCGTGTCACCCGGCTGCAACAACGCCAGATAGGCCGCCAGGTTGGCCTGCGAGCCGGAATGCGGCTGCACATTGGCCCAGTCGGCGCCGAACAGCGATTTGGCGCGATCAATGGCCAGTTGCTCGACGATATCCACGTACTCGCAACCGCCGTAATAGCGCTTGCCGGGATACCCCTCGGCATACTTGTTGGTCAGCAGCGAGCCCTGCGCTTCCATCACCCGCGGGCTGGTGTAGTTTTCCGAGGCAATCAGTTCGATATGATCTTCCTGACGCTGCACTTCCTTGTTCATGGCGTCCTGAAGGACGTCGTCGTAACCGGCGATCTTCATGTCCGGAGTGAACATCTGGCGGCATTCTCCTGGGCGGGAAAGTGAGCACGGGATTGTACCGCAGAAGGCGGCGGCGGACGAGAGCAACCACCCGCGTTCGTGCCACAGCACACCGCACCGGGACGACGCTCCAGCTCACCCAATCACTTGCAGGTATATGCAACAGCAGCCATGCCTGGCGCCATCGTGCGCATCAGGTTCATTGAAGCTGGACGGACACAAGGTGGTGGCGATACAGCCTTATCCCCGGCTGCCGGTGTTTGATCCGCCCGCCGGCGGCGTATCCGGTGGCGCGCCGAGATCGCATTTTCTACAGTTCAGTTCGTGTCCCAACATGGACGCACGACCGCGCTGTGTTTCCACCCGGCAACGATAAAAAACGACGGCATCCATCACGCCTGTTATCGGATTCCGATTCACACAGATGCGGGTGCAACCAGAGGACGGCCGGCTTACCCCACCTCGGTGCGATTTCGTCCGTTCTGCTTGGCCCGGTAAAGCGCCTCGTCGGACCGGGTGACCGCCGCCTCGACCGGGACGCCCTCCCGGTACAGGGCAAGGCCAAGGCTAACCGTAATATGGAGTTCGCCTGCACTAACCGTAAAGGGCATATCTGCCACCGAGCGACGCAACTTCTCGGCGACCTGGAAGGCAGATTGTTCGTCGGTGTCCTGGAGTAACACCAGAAACTCCTCCCCGCCCCAGCGCGCCACCCGGTCTTCAACCCGGACCGACTGTTGCAGTCGGCGGGCCAGCTCCACAAGCACCTCGTCGCCCACGTCATGCCCATGCTCATCATTGACGCGCTTGAACCGATCCAGGTCGGCCATGATCAGCGCATAGGCCTTACCGTGACGGACCGCGCGGGCGTGAGCAGCCCCCAGGTCCTCGCTCATGGCCCGACGATTCAGCAACCCGGTCAGGGGATCAATCATGGCATGCTGCCGCAGTTGCCGGGTCGACAAAAAATGGGCCAAATTCCCCTGGTAGAGCATTTCGGCAACGATGCAGGCCACCACTACCATGGCAACCGGATAGATCAGGTGGTTTACCAACGCGTCCGCCGGGACCCCGTAGTAAATCAGCACCGCAGGCAAAGCAAGCAAGGGAAGGCCGTAGATCACGGGCACATCACGCAGTCCACGGGTGGCCGCAACGGAAACTGCGGCAATCACAATAATCAGACCCTGTGCGGCGTGAAGCGCCCGGACGGGGAAACCGTCCAGCGCCTGAGTGGCGCCGAAAATACCCACCTGCATGACCATCAGGGTGAAAGCCATCAACAGGAGCACGGCACGCGGCCACTGCCCTTCCGGCCAACGCCAGCGCAGACCCAGCGCTATCAGCGCCAGGATTATCACCGGCAGGCGCCACAGCGCGTTGGGATGCCCGATCAGTGCGTGCTCAGCGTAGGAAGTATATTCGTAAATCTGGAAGACGGGCGCGATGACAAGCACGGCGATAGCCACAACCAGGGCGATACGCCGCGCCGCCAGCCGCTGGTAATCACGAAAGTCATTCCGCGCCGACGCGGGGATTTCCGGATACAGATTGTCAAGATACTGACGAAACCGTGAACCACTCACAAGACCCGCCTCGCATGGGCAACAGACAATCGACGTCCACGACTAAAACGTCGCACTCAACAGCACCTTAACAGTCTAGTCTTCGGTCGACGATGGTTTTCAGCGGAGCGCCGAGTCCTTGCTGCAGCCAGAATCACTACAGGCCACATGACCAGACAGAAGCGGCACCCCTTCATGTTCTCCATATTCAACTTTTCGATTTTTCTTAACACGGAAAACGCCCGGTCCACCGGGCCGGGCCATGACATCCCTTCCCCAGTCCGTATAATGTGCGGCCAGCGTTGTTCACGATTCTCAATTCAGGAATACCCATGGCTCAATACATCTACACCATGAATCGCGTCAGCAAGATCGTGCCGCCCAAGCGCGAGATTCTGCGCGATATCTCACTGTCGTTCTTCCCCGGCGCCAAAATCGGCGTGCTGGGCCTTAACGGCTCCGGCAAGTCCACCCTGTTGCGCATCATGGCGGGCCAGGACAAGGAGTTCGACGGTGAGGCGCGTCCCCAGCCGGGGATTAACGTGGGCTACCTGCCGCAGGAACCGGAACTCGACGAGAGCAAGGACGTGCGGGGCAATGTTGAGGAAGGGCTGGGCGAGATCAAGGAACTGCTGAACCGCTTCAACGAGGTCAGCATGAAGTTCGCCGAACCCATGGGCGACGACGAGATGAGCGACCTGCTTGCCGAGCAGGCCGAGTTGCAGGACAAGATCGACGCCGCCGGCGGCTGGGAGGTGGACCGCAAGCTTGAAGTGGCCGCCGAGGCGCTGCGGTTGCCGCCGTGGGATTCAGACGTGAGCACACTTTCCGGCGGCGAAAAACGCCGCGTGGCACTGTGCCGTCTGCTGCTGTCCTCGCCTGACATGCTGTTGCTGGATGAACCCACCAACCACCTGGACGCCGAGTCCGTGGCCTGGCTGGAGCGCTTCCTTGAGGAATACAGCGGCACCGTGGTGGCGGTGACCCATGATCGCTACTTCCTCGACAATGTGGCCGGGTGGATTCTGGAACTCGACCGCGGCCACGGCATCCCCTGGGAAGGCAACTACTCCTCCTGGCTGGAACAGAAGCAGAACCGCCTGGCCCAGGAAGAAAAGCAGGAAACCGCCCGCCAGAAAGCCATGCAGGCCGAACTGGAGTGGGTACGCTCCAACCCCAAGGGCCGCCAGGCCAAGAGCAAGGCGCGTCTGGCCCGCTTTGAGGAACTCTCCTCGCAGGAAGTACAAAAGCGCAACGAGACCAAGGAAATTTACATTCCGCCGGGCCCGCGCCTGGGCGACAAGGTCATTGAGGCCACGGACCTGAAAAAGGGCTTCGGCGACAAGCTGCTGATTGACGGACTCAACTTCCGCCTGCCGCCGGGCGGGATTGTGGGCATTATCGGCCCCAACGGCGCGGGCAAGACCACACTGTTTCGCATGCTGGTCGGCCAGGAGCAGCCGGACGGCGGCAGCATTGATGTGGGCGAAACGGTGCAACTCGGTTATGTCGATCAGAGCCGCCAGAGTCTGGATGACAAGAAAACCGTGTGGGAGGAAATCTCCGAAGGCCAGGACAACATCCGCATCGGCAACTACGAGGTGCCCTCACGCGCCTACGTGGGCCGCTTCAACTTCAAGGGCCCGGACCAGCAAAAACGCATCGCCGAACTCTCCGGCGGCGAGCGCAACCGCGTGCACCTGGCCAAGGTACTGCGCAGCGGCGGCAATGTGCTGCTGCTTGATGAGCCCACCAACGATCTGGACGTGGAAACCCTGCGTGCACTGGAAGAAGCCCTGCTGGACTTTCCCGGCTGCGCGGTGGTGATCTCGCATGATCGCTGGTTCCTCGACCGCATCGCCACCCACATCATGGCCTTCGAGGGCGAC
>SLLK01000244.1 GCA_007134115.1 Gammaproteobacteria bacterium
CGGGTTCCACCATTACCCGCGACGCGCCGGCCGGCCAGCTTACCGTGACGCGTACGCGCCAGACCAGCCTTGCCGGCTGGCGCCGGCCCAGGAAGCGCAAGGACCAATGAAGCCGGTCAACCGGCAGCGGAGTGAGATGTGTGCGGAATTGTAGGTGCCGTCGCCGAGCGTGATGTCAGTGCCATTCTGGTAGAAGGCCTGCGGCGCCTGGAATACCGCGGCTATGATTCCGCCGGGCTGGTGCTGGCCACCGCGGAGAACGGCCTGCTGCGTTATCGCAGCGTAGGCAAGGTGGCCGCACTGGTGGAGCAGCTCAACGGCAGCGACGTACGCGGCGGCTGCGGTCTGGCGCATACCCGCTGGGCCACCCACGGCGCGCCTACCGAGCATAACGCTCATCCCCACCTGTCCAGCGACCGCGTGGCTGTGGTGCACAACGGTATTATCGAGAATCATGCCGAATTGCGCGCGCAGCACCTGGCCGAAGGTTATGAGATCACCTCGGACACCGACACCGAGGTGGTGGCCCACGAGATCCATCGCCACCTGGTGCGCCTGGGTAATCTGCGCGAGGCGCTCACCGCTGCTGTCGCCCGACTGGAAGGGGCCTATGCGCTGGCGGTGATCGACCGCGATGATCCGACCCGCTTGCTGGCGGCACGGCGCGGCAGTCCGCTGGTGGTGGGGGTGGGCATTGGCGAGCATTTCGTGGCCTCCGATGTGGCCGCCCTGCTGCCGGTGACCCGCCGCTTCGTCTTTCTGGAGGACGGCGATATTGCCGAGATGACCCGGCAGCGCTGTGATGTCTGGAATCTCGAAGGCGAGGCGGTGGAACGGCCGGTGCGCATCTCCGAGCTGTCCGCCGACGCGGTGGAACGGGGCGACTACCGCCACTACATGCTCAAGGAGATCCACGAGCAACCCCGGGCGGTGGCCGAAACCCTGGAAGAACGACTGGGTGATGCGCGCGTTCTGCCCGGCATTTTTGGTCCGGCGGCCGCGGATATCTTCGCGCAGACCCGCCACGTGCATATTGTCGCCTGTGGTACCAGTTACCACGCCGGCATGGTGGCCCGCTACTGGATTGAAGCCCTGGCGCGGTTGCCGTGCACCGTGGAGATCGCCAGCGAGTATCGCTACCGTGAGCCGGTGATTCCCGAGGGCACCCTGTTCGTGACCCTGTCGCAATCCGGCGAAACGGCCGACACCCTGGCGGCGCTGCGGGCCACCCGCAAGCACGACTACGTGGGCCGGCTGGCCGTCTGCAATGTGGCCGAAAGCTCGCTGGTGCGCGAGTCGGAACTGGTATTCATGACCCGCGCCGGGCCCGAGATCGGCGTGGCATCGACCAAGGCGTTTACCACCCAGCTGGTGGCCATGATGCTGCTGACCATGGCGCTGGGCCAGGGCCGTGGCCTGAGTGCCGAGCGTGAGGCGCAACTGGTGGCCGACCTGCGCGCCTTGCCGGCCCGTCTGGAGCAGACGCTGGCGCTGAATGACTCGGTGGCGGCGCTGGCCGAGCGTTTCGCCGACAAGCAGCACGCGCTGTTTCTGGGCCGCGGCGCGGAGTATCCAATCGCGCTGGAAGGCGCCCTGAAGCTCAAGGAAATCTCCTATATTCACGCCGAGGCCTACGCCGCCGGCGAACTCAAGCATGGCCCACTGGCGCTGGTGGACGAGGAGATGCCGGTGGTCGCGGTGGCGGCAAGCAATGAATTGCTGGGCAAACTGTTGTCCAATCTGCAGGAGGTGCGTGCCCGCGGCGGTGAACTGTTTGTATTCGCGGATTCTGACGTGAATGCCTCACAAACCGGTGACGGGGTCACCACCATCCGTTTGCCCGACGGTCACAATGCCCTGTCACCCGTACTCTATACGGTGCCGTTGCAACTGCTCGCCTATCATGTGGCAGTACTCAAGGGGACCGACGTGGATCAGCCGCGCAATCTGGCCAAATCGGTGACCGTGGAGTAAGCAGGAGGGTATGCCCCGTGTGGCGCTACATCATGCGCAGCTATCGGGACCGCTGGCGCTGGCTGATCCTGTCGGGGCTGCTGGGTCTGGGTGGTTGCGCCCTGTCATCCGCGCCCACGTTGAGCGAAGACGATCCGCTGGCGGTCTGCCGCGCATTTCTGTCGGCAGTGGATACGCAGGTGGCGCAGGCGGATGCCGACGATGCCCAGGCGACCCGCATCGAGGGTTTTCCCGGACTGCGCGTCAATCGTTACCTGGCCGATGCGGGGCAGAGGGTGTCCGGCGAAGCGGAATTTGCGGCGTGGCTGGCACAGTTGCGCGATCTGGGCCGCCAGGGTCAGCGTATCGAACTGGCCAACCTCGCCGAGGCGCAACGCAGGGAACTGGTCTCTGCGTGGCAACCGCTGCTGGAGCACGATGGCCTGGTGGCCATGGTCGATGCGTGCGCCGACCGCATACAGGCACAGCAACTGGCCGGGCCGGGTGGAAGACAGGCGCTGATAGACGCCGCGCGGGTGCCGGATGACTACAGTACCGGCCGGCGCTTTCTGGGCGCCTATTACCTGACCGCATTGCCGGTCTCGGCCGGGGTCAGTCGCTGGCACCGGCGCAGCCGCGAAGTGCATGCCACCCCGGCCGAAGAATTGCCGGTGCATGGCGAGCTGGTGCGCTTTGAACCGCCGCCGGGGCCGCGCCTGTCAAGTGAGGAGGTGGCCACGTTACTGGCCGCGGCGCGTGACAATCCGCTGGCGCTGCCACTGCCCGACGCCACCGCGCGCGCGCTGCTTTTTCGCACCCACGCGCCGGCGTGGGAAATTGATGTGGTGAGCGCCGATGATCGCATCGGCACACCCTTCTGGCCGCCGCCGGCCGAGCGGCCGGAGGTCGATATCACACAGCCCCGCGTGTATCGCCACGTGTCGCATGTGCGTTGGCAGGGGGAAACGCTGCTGCAACTGAACTACGTGGTGTGGTTCCCGGCGCGACCGAAGACTTCGTTTTTTGATCCGCTGGGCGGCCACATGGACGGCGTGATCTGGCGGGTGACGCTGGGCGGTGACGGCGAGCCGCTGATGTACGATACGATACACGCCTGCGGTTGTTATCATGGCTTTTATCCGGCGCAAGCGTTGCGGGTGAGGCCCCGTGAACCCTGGTATGAAGGCGCCTTTGTACCGCTGGACCAGCCGCTGGAGGTCCAGCAACAGCCGCTGGTGCTGCGCCTCGCTCATCGCACCCATCATGTGGAACACGTGGGCGGGCGGCCTGCCCCGGAGGCCGCGGTGGTGGAGTACGACTGGGCCGAATATGACCAGCTGCGCAGCCTGCCGCTGGCCGGCGGGCATCGCAGCCTGTTTACACCGGCCGGCATGGTGGCCGGCACGCAGCGTGGCGAACGCTGGTTTCTGTGGCCCATGGGCGTGGTCAATCCGGGCGCCATGCGGCAGTGGGGGCGCCACGCCACGGCCTTTGTGGGGCGGCGTCACTTTGACGCGCCTGATTTGTTGAAACGGGACTTCGAGGAGCAACAGTGATCCGCTTGCGCCGATTGATGGGGGGTGGCACCCGAGCGCCGGCACTGCGATCCGATATGGGTCTGGTGTTGTCCGGCGGCGGCGCGCGCACGGCCTACCAGATCGGGGTGCTGATGGCGCTGGTGGAGCTGCTGCCCCGCGATGCGCCATCGCCCTTCAAGGTGATCAGCGGCAGTTCGGCAGGCGCCATCAATGCCACCTCGCTGGCGCTGGGCGCGGCAGCCATGCGCCCGGCGGTCGTGCGGCTGCACAATCTGTGGCGCAACCTGGAAACGAACAAGGTGTTCCGCTCGGACTTTCGCGGTATCTACGGCAAGGGTCTGCACTGGCTGGTGGCGCTGGGCGTCGGCGGCCTGGGCAAGCGCAATCCGCGCTCCCTGCTGGACAACAGCCCCCTGCACGCCCTGCTCAAAACCCATCTGGATTTTGCCCGGTTGCGGCGCAATATCGCCGAAGGGCACCTGCGTGGATTGAGTATCACCGCGTCGAGCTATACCAGCGGTCGCTCGGTTTCGTATTTTCAGGCGGCCGAGGACATTCCTGCCTGGGAGCGGTCACTGCGCATGGGCGTACCCGTGGATCTGAGTCTGCGCCATGTCATGGCCTCCATCGCCATCCCCATGCTGTTTCCGGCGATTCGCGTGGATAACGAATATTACGGCGACGGTTCCATGCGCGAAGTCGCCCCTTTCAGTCCGGCCATTCACCTGGGCGCCCGTCATATTCTGGCCATCGGCACACGGCCGGATATTCCCGAGGAACTCACCGAGGAGCACCAGGCCCGTAACGAAAAAGCGGTGTATCCGAGTCTGGGTGATATCGGCGGTTACATGCTGGAAACGTTGTTTCTGGACAGCTACGAAGCGGATCTGGAGCGTATCAAGCGTATTAATCAAACGCTGTCCCACATGCCCGGTCGTGCGCGACGCCAACTGGTGGGGAAGGAGGGTCAGAGTCGCCCGCTAAAGGAAGTGGATGCACTGATTCTTGCGCCCAGCCGGGACCTGCGCGAGATCGCCTTTGCCCACCGTAAACGTTTCCCCTGGCCGGTGCGCCACCTGCTGCGCGGCATCGGCGCCTTCCGTGAAAGCAGTCCGTTGCCCAGTTACCTGTTGTTCGACGGGGAGTACTGCCGCACCTTGCTGGAGCTCGGCTACCGCGATGGCTGCGACCAGCATGAAACCTTGCGGAAGTTTCTTTTTGAGGAGTAGGGGATAAAAGCCGCGAAATGGACGCGAAATAAAGGAAAGCGACTTGAGTGAAGTTTAGCGAATACCACCCGGGAATTGAGCTCGGGGCGGCGGCTGTCAGTCAATCTCTCCGCCAGCCTGAACCCTCAGGCCACCGGGATATCTACCCGCATCCCTTTATTCCCCGGGTTTTATCTCGCGCAAATTTCGCGTCCATTTCGCGGCATCCCTTTAGCGCCACACTACAGACGACCGGTGTGCAGTCACGCAAAAGTCGCGGTGACCGGGGCGTGGTCGGAGGGGCGTTCCCAGCGGCGGGGTTCGAGGTGGATGGTGAAGTCGCGGCATCGTTCGGCCAGCGGCGGGGTGACCAGGATGTGGTCGATGCGCAGGCCGCGGTTGCGGCGGAAGGCGGCGGCGCGATAGTCCCACCAGGTGAAGCGGTTCTCCGGTGGGTCCACCTGTCCAAAGGCATCTACCAGACCCAGCGCCAGCAGTGATTGCAACGCCTCGCGTTCGGGCTGACTGCACAGCACCTTGCCTTCCCACTCGGCCGGATCGTGTACGTCCTCCGGGCCCGGCGCAATATTGAAATCACCCGCCACCGCCAGGCGCGGATGGCGTGTCAGTTCATCCGCCAGCCAGTCGCGCAGGTGGGCCAGCCACTCCAGCTTGTAGGCGTACTTGTCGGAACCGACCTCGCTGCCGTTGGGCACGTACAGATTGATAAAGCGCAGATCGCCGATGGTGGCCGCCAGCACCCGCCGCTGGGGGTCCTGCATGCCGGGGATGTCGGTTACCACATCGGTGGCCGGTTGCCGGCTCAGTACCGCCACCCCGTTGTATGTGGGCTGGCCGGCATAAGCTACGTGGTAACCGAGCTCACGGATGGCCTCGACGGGAAAGCGATCGTCGGGCAGCTTGGTCTCCTGCAGCCCGAGCACATCCGGTGCCGCGCTCTGCAGCCACTGCTCAACGTGGGGCAGGCGGACCTTGAGCGAGTTGACGTTCCAGCTGGCCAGCTGCAGCGAATCACTCACAGCTTCATCCTCATGCCTCCGTAACGCCGGCGCAGGCGCATGTCCAGCCACAGATAACTGATGATGAGGCCGGCCAGCAGGCCGATCAGGCCGGCGGCAGCGGTCCACCAGGGATTCATGACGCGTTCCACGCGCAGCTGCGGCGCCTGGGCCACCGGACGAGCTTCGGCACGTGGCGGTTCCTGACGGGTCAGGTCGCCTTCCTCGATCCAGCCCTGCACGTCGCCTGCGCGTACGCGCACCCAGCCGAACTGATCTTCCAGCGCGGTGACCGCCTGGTGCTCCTCCAGACGCGCCAGACGTATGGCGGCTACGTCGGGCTGCAGATAGACCGGTACGCCTCGCGGTTTGACGTAGAGCGTCTCGGGTTCCGGTTCGGCTTCCGCCGCTTCGTCCTCCGCTTCAACGCCTTCTGCATCAGCTTCGTCAGCCTGTTCCTGCTGCTCCAGGGTGTCGGCGGCAGTCGCGTCGTCGCCGTTGTCCGTTTCCGCGGCTGCCGGCGGGATGCCCGTGGCCGTCAGGCACAGAACCAGGAAGGCGAGCAGGATAAACAGGTTGGCGCGCATACCAGTGACCTTTGTGCTTCGTCTGCAAGGCCGCGATTGTTGCTCGCGGGTGTGTTCAGACGCGCAGTGTAACGCAGGTCCCGGCGAATAGGGCACAGCTGTCAGGGCGCACCGGGCTCAATAGCGCCGCCGGAAATAGTCGATGGAATGATCCATCGCTTCATGCCAGCGTTTCTGCAGCGCCGGTGAATCTTTCGGGTCCGAGTCGCTGATGGACGCAAGCAGACAGTCGAGCCAGTGATCGTGCATCTCCGGCGGCACCGGGGCGCTGCCCTTGCGGCTGTGCATGTCGGCCATGCGCGTGACGGCGTCAACGCCGAGACGGTTACCCTCGGCACAGCTGATCGCCATGCTGATGCCTCGCCGCAGCAGGGTTCGCTGGCGCGAGAAATCGGTGTGCTCGAACCTGGGCGGGATCGCGGGGTCGCTGTCGAGCAGGCGGTTGTAGAATTTTCCGATGAACTCGCGGTCCTTGAGGCAGCGACCGAAGCTCTGGTGCAGATCATTGTATTCCTGGGGCATGAAGCTGTTCCGATCAGATATAGGTGGAAGGCCGATGAGCGCCCGTGCGGTCATCGGCCTGTATGTGAGAAACGTCTAATATACAG
>SLLK01000305.1 GCA_007134115.1 Gammaproteobacteria bacterium
ACCGCGCCGATGGCCGTGTTGGTATGCAGGGTGGAAAGCACCAGGTGGCCGGTCAGACTGGCCTGCACGGCAATTTCCGCCGTTTCCAGGTCGCGTATTTCACCGACCATGACCACATCGGGGTCCTGGCGCAGGATGGCGCGCAATCCGCGCGCAAAGGTCATGTTGACGCGGGTGTTGACCTGCGTCTGGCCGATGCCGTCGAGATAGTACTCGATGGGGTCTTCCACCGTCATGATGTTACGACTGCTGTCGTTGAGGCGCGTAATGGAAGCGTACAGTGAGGTGGTCTTGCCCGAGCCGGTAGGCCCGGTGACCAGAATCACCCCGTGCGGACGGTGAATGAGTTCGTCCATGACCTTCATCTGTTCAGGCGCCATGCCCAGATGCTCAAGATCGAGGCGGCCGGCCTGCTTGTCCAGCAAACGCAGCACCACGCGCTCGCCGTGTCCGGAGGGCAGGGTGGAAACACGCACATCGACCGCGCGGCCGGCCACCTTGAGTGAAATGCGGCCGTCTTGCGGCAGGCGCTTCTCGGCGATATCGAGCTTGGCCATGACCTTGATGCGCGAGACCAGCAATGGCGCCACCACGCGCTGGGGTTCGATCACCTGGCGCAGCACCCCATCCACCCGAAAACGCACAATCATGCGGTTCTCGAAGGGCTCGATGTGAATGTCCGAAGCGTTTTCCTTGATCGCCTCGGTGAGCAGGGCGTTGATCAGGCGGATGATGGGCGCATCATCCTCGCTTTCCATCAGGTCCTGTGGCTCCGGCATATGCTGGGCCAGGGAGAACAGGTCGGTGTCGTCCTCCTCCAGCCCCTGCATCATCTGCATGGCCTGATTGGAAGCGCCCTCGTAGGTTTGCTGCAGTTCGCGATCAAAGGTGGCCGCGTCTACCTGGCGCAGGGCCAGCGGGCGCGCCACCGAGCGGCGCAGTTCCGCGATGACCTGGGGCCGGAAATCGGGGCGGCACAGTACCGGTACGCTGCCGTCTTCTTCCGGGGTAGTGAGCACCAGCACGCCGTGACGGCGCGAGAAGGCAAACCCCGGCCGCCGGATGCCGGTTTCGGCATCGGTCTCCGGGGTCTCGGCATCGTCGGCTGAACGCTCTTCCGGGTCGCCGTTGGCCAGTTCCTGGCCAACCTCCAGCGAGGTCAGTTCGTCAGCCGGATACTCTTCATTCGGCCTGCTCGCCATTGGCGTCCTGCTCCAGGTCCGGGTGGACCGGCTCCACAATGTCTACACCGTCAAAATCAATCTCCGGCAACAGCGGCCGCAGTTCATGGCGCATCAGTTCAATGGGGCGTTGGCCCTCATATATCTGCATGGCGCGCATGTAGTTGTACTTCTCGCTGGTGTAGCGCGCTGCGTCAAGTCCTTCGCGCAGAATGCCGGGCCGGATGAAAACCATCAGGTTGCGTTTGGTGCGGGTGGTGCTGTCGTAGCGAAACAGCCGCCCGAGTACCGGGATGCTGCCCAGTACGGGCACGCGTTGGGAGCTTTCGCGCACCTCGTCGTCGATCAGCCCGCCGAGCACAATAATCTGGCCGTCTTCGGCGATCACCCGCGTCTTGAGACTGCGCCGGTTGGTGACCAGGTCCACTGCGCCGCCCGTGGTGCCGCTGATGCTGGAGACTTCCTGCTCGATGGCGAGTTCCACGGCGTTGCCTTCGTTGATGCGCGGTGTGATCTTCAGCGTGACCCCCACATCCCGGCGATCAATGGTCTGGAACGGATTCAGGCCGCCGTTGGTGCCGCCACGCTCGCTGAATTGCCCGGTGAGGAAGGGGACTTCCTGACCGACGGTAATCTCGGCTTCCTCGTTGTCCATGGTCACCAGCATGGGTGTGGAGACGATGTTGGTGGAGGTGTCGCCCTGCAATGCGCGCAAGAGCATGGCGAAATCCATGCTGCCGCTGTCCTGGGAGCCAAGACCGACGGTTGCGCCCTCGAAATCACCCTGGACGTTGGGGAAATCGGCGAGCCCCAGAATACTGGAGCCCGCACCACCGAAGTTGACCAGGCCGGCGGCGCCGTCGTCGGTAGCGTCCAGCACCCACTGTACCCCGAGTTCGGCGGCACGGTCCGAGGAAATCTCGGCTATGATCGCCTCCACCAGTACCTGTGCGCGGCGGATATCGAGCTGCCGGATGACGGTGCGAAATGACCGCATGGCCTCCGGTGGCGCGTTGATCACCAGGGAATTGGTGTGCGGATCGGCGACAATTCTGACGTCGTCGGCGCCCCGGCCGCCTTCGCCGGCGCCTTCACCAGACCGACCGGACGTCTGCGATACGCTTTCCAGGATCCCGGCCAGCGACTCTGCATCGGCGTGGTGCAGATAGACCACCTGGGTATGCCCGGCTTCTTCCATGGGCGAGTCCAGGTGCGCGATCAGGGCGCGCAGGCGAACGCGCTGGGTTTCCTCGCCGCCCAGCAGGATGCTGTTGGTGCGCGGATCCGGCACGATCTTCATGCTGCCGCGCTCCTCGTCGCGACGTACGCCCTCCAGAATGCGGGCGACTTCCGCTGCATTGGCGTGTTCCAGGCGCACCAGCTCGAATTCATCCTCGCTGGTGCGATCAATGCGCCGGATGATGTTGAGCAAGCGATCCACGTTGGCCTGACGGTCCGAGATGATCAGGCTGTTGGAAGGCGGATAGGCCGCCAGATGACCGTGCTGGGGGATCAGCGGGCGCAGGATGGGCACCAGCTGGGAGGCCGGCACGTTGTCCACCTGGATGACATGCGTCACGATTTCGTCGCGCGGTGCGCCATGGGGTGGCGGATCATCCGAGCCCGTCTGTTTGGCATCCGTGGCCGGCACGATCTTGAGCACGTCGCCCGAAGGCACCGCGGCATAACCGTGCACCTCGAGGATCGACAGGAAGGTCTCGTAGAGCTCGTCGGGCGTCATCGGCTGAGACGAGAGCACGGTCACCCGCGCCGAAACCCGCGGATCGATAATGAAATTACGCCCCGTCACCTCGCTGACCGTCTCGATCAGCGCCTTGATGTCGGCGTCCTTGAGATTCAGCGTGACGGTTTCGTCGGACAGGGCCGGAACCCCGGCAAACATGAACAGCAGCGCCAGCATGCCCGCTCCAAACCATGAGCGAAATTGTCGTGCGCCGGTGAGGCTTCCGTTTCTCGTCATCTGATGCATGTCATGCTCGCGTTAATCAGGTCGATGATGTTGTCGCGTCCGGGGGCTACCTGTCCAGGGAAATCGTCACGCTTTCACTGCTCCCGCGCCGGTCCAGCTCTACATTCACTGAACTGGCGTCGGCCAGCTCGTTGATCAAACCCATCACTTTCTGTGGATCATCCAGTTCTACACCGTTGACTGTCTTGACCAGATCGCCGGGGCGCAGCCCCGTGTCGCGGAACGCCTGCTGATTCTGGCCGGGGTAAACCCGGTACCCCTGGAACTCGCCGTTGCGGTAGACCGGCCTGAAGCGTACCAGTTGCGTGATCTGTTGTGGGTCGTCGAGTATCTGTTCGCGCATTTCGGCCAGCCCGTCTGTATCGGCGTCGGTCCGGTCCGGCGCGCGTGCAGTGCGCTGCGGGGCGCCATTCTCGTCGCCCAGGCGTGGCAGGCGCAAGGCTTCCAGCGAACCGCCGCGCCGGATGATGACACGGTCGGAGTAGATTTCCTGGAGGGTGGCGTTGCCCGGGATACTGTCGCCAATGCTGTAGGTCTGCTCCGCGCGGTCGCCTTCGGCAATGATGGCCCTGGAGCGTTCTGCGCTGCCGGCGGCAAATATACCCTTGAGCTTGAGGTTCAGGCGCGTTTCCGGAGCGTCGATGGGGGCGCCGGCGCTCGGTGCGTCCTCCGCGTCGGCCAGTCCGAACAGGTTGCGTTCAACGATTTGATCTATGGAGGCCTCGTCGCCGGTGGCTCCCGCGCCGGTGTCGCCGCGTGCGCGTGCCGGCACGGCCACGGCCGCCGAGGTGTACTCGCGGCCACCCATGACCTCCCAGGTCAATTCGGTACCCACGCGCGCAGTCACCATCACCAGTACCAGGGTAAGGGCGCCGGGTGCGTATTCCGTGGCGGTCTGCATCAGCGGCCGCCACTGATCCCAGTTGAATGAAAATGATGTCATGCTGCTTCCGACTGCTGCCTTTGCCGCCAGCGACCGCGGGTAGAGACGGGTCCGGCGCACGGGTGATCGCCCTGTTGCCGGCGACGGTGCGATTCGACCGGGTCTTCGTTTCTCCGGTTCTGATTATTCCCGTAGTGTCTACTATACGACGCATATACGGCAAGGCGTGCGCGGCTTCCTTGATGACGGAACCTGCCGCGCCTTTGTCGGTCATTATGGTTGTTCTTGTGCTGCTCTGTGATACTGCCGGTGTACCTGAACAGCGGCCGACCTTTGCTGTCGCCGCTTGCCGTTGCAATGTCACGGTTCACAGGGACTGTTTGCGGTTCCGGCACGACCCCGGTTCGTGGTATAGATGGGCCGTGTGAAGCGGTGTAAAAAAGTGGCGTCCGCCGGACTTTGTATCGTGTTCGGTGGCGCGTATGGGCACGACTTGGCGGGTTCTTTGCGGTAAAATGAAGGTGCTATGAGCGAGCGCAAAGGGCACAAGGGGGGCGAGGGAACCGTCCTCGAGTCGGCGCGGCCGCAGCTCAAGGAACCGCCGCTGTGCAAGGTTGTGATGCTCAACGACGACTACACGCCGATGGAGTTTGTCGTGCACGTGCTGGAGCAGTTTTTTGCCATGGGCCGCACGCGGGCCACGCAGGTCATGCTGCAGGTGCACACCGAGGGCAAGGCCATTTGCGGTGTGTTCACCCCGCAGATTGCTGAAACCAAAGTGGCGCAGGTGAATGAGTACGCGCGCCAGCACCACCACCCCTTACTCTGTTCGGTTGAAAAGGCCTGAGGCGCAAATGTTAAGCAAGGAACTCGAATTCACCATCAACTCGGCGTTCAACGAAGCGCGCGAGAAGCACCACGAGTTCATCACCGTGGAGCATTTGCTGCTGGCCCTGCTGGAGAATTCCATGGTGGCCGAGGTGCTGCGCGTATGTGGCGCCGACCTCGAGGTTCTGGGGCGGGATCTGCGTGAATTCATCGACGCCAACACGCCGCAGCAGGCGCCCAGCGATGATCAGGAAGTACAGCCCACGCTGGGCTTTCAGCGTGTTCTGCAACGCGCTTTCTTCCATGTGCAGTCCTCTGGACGCAAGGAAGTCACCGGCATCAATGTGCTGGTGGCTATTTTCAGCGAACAGGATTCCCACGCGGTGTATTTGCTGAACAAGCAGGCCGTCACCCGGCTGGACATTGTGAACTACATTTCGCACGGCATCCGCAAGGTGCACGAGCAGGAAGAAAGCGAGGAAGTCCGTGAGGAAAGCGAGGAGCCCGGCGAGCGTGAAGAGGCCGGTACCAGCCCGCTGGATTTATACGCCACCAATCTGAATGCCAACGCAAGCCGGGGCCGTATCGACCCCCTCATTGGTCGCGAGCGCGAAGTCGAGCGCGTGGTGCAGGTGCTGTGCCGACGGCGCAAGAACAACCCCCTGCTGGTGGGCGAAGCCGGCGTGGGCAAGACGGCCATCGCCGAAGGGCTGGCGTGGTTGATTACGGAAGATCGGGTGCCCGAGGTGTTGTCCGGCAGTACCATCTACTCGCTGGACCTGGGCGCGCTGGTGGCCGGCACCAAGTACCGCGGCGACTTCGAGAAGCGCCTCAAGGGCGTGCTGGCGCAGTTGGGCAAGGATCCGGGCGCGATCCTGTTCATCGATGAAATCCATACCATTATCGGTGCCGGGGCGGCTTCCGGTGGCGTGATGGATGCCTCCAACCTGATCAAGCCGATGCTGGCCTCGGGCGAGCTCAAGTGCGTGGGTTCCACCACCTACCAGGAATATCGCGGCATTTTCGAGAAAGACCGGGCGCTGGCGCGGCGGTTCCAGAAGATCGACGTGTCCGAACCGTCGGTGGAGGAGACCTACCAGATACTCAAGGGTCTCAAGAGCCGTTTCGAGGACCACCATGCGGTGCGCTACACCAATCCGTCCCTCAAGGCCGCGGCAGAGCTTTCGGCGCGCCACATTAACGACCGCTTCCTGCCCGACAAGGCCATCGACGTGATCGATGAGGCAGGCGCGGCGCAGCGTTTGTTGCCGGCGTCCCGCCGCCGCAAGACGGTTTCGGTAGGCGACGTGGAATCCATTGTGGCCAAGGTGGCCCGTATTCCGCCGAAGAGCGTGTCCAGCTCGGACAAGGACATCCTGCGCCATCTCGAGCGCGACCTGAAGCTGGCCATTTACGGCCAGGATGAAGCCATAGAGACGCTGGGTAACGCCATCAAGATGTCGCGCTCCGGCCTGGGTAATCCGGAGCGGCCGATCGGCTCGTTCCTGTTCGCCGGTCCCACCGGGGTGGGCAAAACCGAGGTCACGCGCCAGTTGGCGCGGGTGCTGGGTATCGAGCTCAAGCGCTTTGACATGTCCGAGTATATGGAGCGCCACACGGTGTCGCGCCTGATCGGCGCGCCACCCGGCTATGTCGGCTACGACCAGGGCGGCTTGCTCACCGAAGCGGTGATCAAACATCCGCACTGTGTATTGCTGCTCGATGAAATCGAAAAGGCGCACCCCGAGGTATTCAATATCCTGTTGCAGGTGATGGATCACGGTACGCTGACCGATAACAACGGGCGTCAGGCCGACTTCCGTAACGTGATTCTGGTGATGACCACCAATGCCGGTGCGGAAACCATGAATCGCCGGGCGATCGGTTTTACCAGCGAGAACAACGCGACCGATGCGATGGAGGCGTTGCGCCGCATGTTCACCCCGGAATTCCGCAATCGGCTCGA
>SLLK01000230.1 GCA_007134115.1 Gammaproteobacteria bacterium
ATTCATTCCCTTGCGGTGACCGAAAAGCGGGCCACCTTCAAGGTCTGGACGGTCCTGCTGGCCATAGCGGCTTTCGCCCTGAGTCTGCTGGGTACCTTCCTGGTGCGCTCCGGGGTGCTGACCTCGGTGCATGCCTTTGCCACCGATCCCGAGCGTGGCGCGTTCCTGCTCGGCTTTTTTGTGCTGGCGGTGGGCATCCCGCTGCTGCTCTACGCCTGGCGTGCGCCGCGCGTGCACAGCGTGGGCCAGTTTGAATTGCTGTCACGGGAAACGCTGTTGCTGGCCAATAATGTACTGCTGGTGACGGCGGCCGCGGCGGTACTGCTGGGTACCTTGTATCCGCTGGTGCTGGACGCACTGGATCAGGCCAAGGTGTCGGTGGGGCCGCCCTATTTCGAGATGGTGTTCGTGCCCCTGATGCTGCCCTTGCTGTTCCTGGTCGGCGTCGGTTCGTGGGCGGCCTGGAAACGCGCCGATGCGCACCTGCTGGCGTGGCAGTTGCGCCGTGCCTTTGTCGTATCCCTGATATTGCTGGTCGTCCTTGTAGTTTGGCTGTGGGGCCAGGCGGGCGTGCTGGTTTTCCTCGGTCTGTGGCTGGCGTTGTGGATTGCGGCCAGCGTGAGCCTGGGTGTCTACGAGCGTGCCCGGCGCCACGGTGGATGGCGGGGCCTGAGACGGATACCTGTCTCCTTCTATGGCATGCAACTGGCCCATTTCGGTGTGGCCGTATTCGTGGTCGGTGTGATCGTGGTCAGCAGTTTCGAGGTGGAACGGCATGTGCGTATGTCACCCGGCGATACCATCACCGTGGCCGGCTACGATTTTCGCTTCGGTGGGGTGCACGAGGTCGCCGGTCCCAACTATGATGCCATCGAAGGTGAACTGGTGGTGTTCCGCAATGGCCGCCGGGTGGCCGAGTTGGGCCCGCAAAAGCGCTATTATCGTCGTCAGGCCGAGCCCATGACCCAGGCCGCGCGTCATCCGCGTCCGTGGCGTGATCTGTTTACTGCGCTGGGCGAACCGCTGGGTGACGGTGCCTGGACTGTGCGTATCCATTTTAAACCTATGGTCCACTGGATATGGGGCGGTGCGTTCCTGATGGTGCTGGGTGGCCTGCTGGCCATCAGTGACCGTCGCTACCGCCCGCAGGCCAGGCGGGCAGGCTGGCACGGAGGCGAGAAGTGATCCGTTATCTGTTGCCCCTGGTGATGCTCGCGGCGTTGTCCGGTCTGCTCTACGTCGGGCTGGGGCTGGACCCCTCGCGTGTGCCTTCACCGCTGATCGGCCAACCTGCGCCGGATTTCGAATTGCGTGACCTGCACGACCACGAGCGACGCCTGACCGAGCAGGATATCAGTGCGGGTGGTGTGGCGCTGTTCAACGTGTGGGCCTCATGGTGTCCGCCCTGTCTGGATGAGCATCCGCTGTTCATGGACCTGGCCGCGCGCGACGTGGTGCCCGTGATCGGTCTGAATTACCGTGATCGGGGCGAGGATGCACGTGACTGGCTGGCCCGCCACGGTGACCCTTATGAGTGGGTGGCGGCCGATCCCGAGGGCCGCACCGGCATTGACTGGGGTGTCTACGGCGTACCCGAGACCTATGTCGTCGACGCCGAGGGCGTGATCCGCTACAAGCATGTGGGCCCGCTTGACGCCGCGGTGCTGGAAACCGAGATTCTGCCACTGGTGCGCCGCCTGCAGGAGGAAGCATCATGAATCTGAATGCCCGGCGATGGTTGTTGCTGTTGGTTCTGCTGGCAGCGCTGGGGGCGCCGTCATTGCATGCGGCAGCCCCCGAGGAATTCGACGATCCGGCGGAACAGGCTCGCTATGACCGTATGCTGGCCGAGATGCGCTGCCTGGTATGCCAGAATGAGTCGCTGGCGGAATCGCCGGCGAGCCTGGCGCAGGATCTGCGTCGCGAGGTGGCCGAGCGTATCCGTGCCGGGCACAGCGATGCCGCAATCCGTGAATTCCTGGTCAGCCGTTACGGCGATTACGTGTTGTATCGTCCACCCCTGCGCGGCACGACGGTGGTGCTGTGGTTCGGTCCGCTGGTGATTCTGATGCTGGCGGCGACGGGTGCTCTGGTCTATGTGCGACGCAGGAGACCGGTGCGACATGACCTGGCTGCAGATGAGCAGGAGCGCCTTGCGCGTTTGCTGCAGGAGCGAAACCGATGACGGCAGGATTCTGGATCGCTGCGGGGGCCCTGCTGATGATGGTGCTGGTGGCGCTGACACTGCCGTTGTGGCGTCATCGCGCCGCCTCCGGACGAACCACCCGCGATGCAAACCTCGATGTCTACTATCAGCGTCGGCAGGAACTGCAGGAAGAGGTGGCCACGGGTTTGTTGACGGCGACGGCGGCGGAGGAGGCCCAGGGCGAGCTTGACCAGCAACTGCTCGACGATACCCGTGATGACGAACCCGTGCGTGCGGCCCGCAGTTCCGCGTTGATGCTCGCGGCGGTACTGGTGCTGGTGCCGCTGGTGGCGCTGTGGTCGTGGCTGGAGGTGCGCGCACCCCTGGAGAGCATGGTGGCATCGGCGCCGGCTTCACTGGCCGAGGCTGACCCGGGGCAACTGCGATCCATGGTTGATGACCTGGAACAGCGCCTTGCCAGTGAGCCGGACGACGGCCTGGCGTGGCTGTTGCTGGGGCGCGTGCACATGGCGCTGGAGAATCCCCGGCGGGCGGTCGCGGCGCTGGGCGAGGCGGCGACGCGGCTGCCTGATGATCCGCGTGCGCTCACTGAGTACGCGGAAAGCCTGGTGCTTACGCAGCAGGTGGACAGTTGGCAGGGGCGGCCCTACGCGTTGCTCCAGGCGGCCCTGCAGGCGGACCCGGAGTATGCCCGGGCGCTATGGCTGGCGGGCGTAGCGGCTGAAGAGCGCGATGAGTTCGAGCTGGCTGCTGCTTACTGGCAGCGGCTTCTGGCTGTGGTTTCGGCGGAATCCGAAACGGCCGCGTTGTTGCGCGAGTACATCGAAGACATGCAACAAAAAGCGGCGCCGTAGCCAGTGCCATCAGCCACCTTTTTCGCGCAGGTAGATTTCCTCCCGATGCACCGACACATCCTTGGGGGCTGTGATGCCCAGCTTCACCTGGTTACCGCGCACCTGGACTACGGTAATCGTGATGTCGTCGCCGATGCGCAGGGATTGGTCGGGTGTGCGAGTCAGTACGAGCATGCTTCTTCCTGAGCCGGATGCGACCGGCGGTTCCGGTAGATGAGGAAATACGTGTTGCTGCTATACGAGCTATTGTGACAAGGCAGCGTCACCGGGGTTCCACGCTACTGTCCGTGACAATTCTGGCAGAAACGTGACAGGAACTGCCAACATTCTGTGACCTCCATCAGTTGTCGCTTTGCGCGATACCCGCCCATGTGTTCCAATTTGTTTTGCCGCGCGCCTGCGCAGGTCGTCGTGGTTGTTGCTCGGGGAGGCTTCGGGCCGGGTGGCCGGGGCCGGATCATTCAGGGATTTGATGGGGACAGGAATAATGGAAATGATTCGCAATTTTGGTGTGGGTCTCGTGCTGTTGATTGCAAGTGCGCTGCTTTTTCCCGTGAATGCGCATGCCGCCAACGCGCTGGGTATCGATGCGGTACGGCTGGTGGATGATAACCAGGATGACGGCATGTTCAACCTGTTTTTCCAGCACGGGCTGACGCGGTTGTCGGCGCTGCATGTGGGCTATTCGTCAGGGGATGATACCAGCATCATCGACGTCTCGTGGAAGCGTTATCTGGACCGCTACTACTCGGGCATGTTTGTGCAACTCGGTGGTGGCTACTACGACGGTAACGACAGTGAAATCGGCATCACGGTGGCGTTGGGCTACGAGCGCATGATCAACCGCAGTTTCGTGATGAATTTTGCTGCCAAGGCCGTATTCGTCGACGTGGACGAAGATATCGGTCTGGCCTATGGTGACGACCCGGTATTCCAGCCGGTGGTCTCGTTCATGTTTGCGTTCTGAGACAGCAACCTTTCTGACAGTCACGTGCAACAGGCGGCCGTGGGTGCCGCCTGTTGCACATGGGTAACAGATGAAATGAATGTCTGCGTCGGGTATCATTGCGGCCCGGTCGCCCGCCGGGGCCGCACTGCTGCCCCTGCCTGAGGCAACGAATGCCATTGTCACCCGTTGATGCCCGATGTTCATCCGGGGCATTCCCTTGAAAATTGATCCGCGTCAGGAATAACCATGGTTTACAGTACTGATCGAATTCTGCACTGGAGTATTCTCGGCCTCACCGCGCCGCTGCCAAGACCCCTGCGGGTGCGCAGCCGTCATCGCCTGCTCAGGGCCTTGCAGAATTCTGCCATGCGTAAGGCGGATGCCATGATCATCCGGCATCCCAAGACCGGCGGCACCTGGTTGCGGGTGTTGCTGACCCGGCTTTATTCGCTCAAGTACGGCACCTCGGTGCGCCGGGTATTCAAGGCCGATGAGCTGTATCGACAAAACCGCAATCTGCCTCGCTTCCTCGTCACCAACGGCTACATTAGTTGGGAGCGGACCACGGCCGACGCCTTCAGCGCCGACGCGCCGTTTCTGGCCGGCAAGAAGACCATCTTTCTCGCCCGTCATCCCGGCGATGTCGCGGTGTCCTGGTACATCCAGTACACCAAGCGGACCAAGGCGTTCAAACGCGAGATGATGGAATACGAGATGATGGACGGCCACTTCGATCGCGAGGGCATCAGTCGCTGGGAATTTCTGCAGCACCCGGTGCTGGGTCTGGATGCGCTGATCGATTATCACAACTTCTGGGCTGAAGTGTTGCACCAGCGCGACGATGCCCTGATCGTTCGCTATGAGGATCTGCGCACCGATACGGCCAAAACCCTGCGCCGCATGACCGATTTCCTCGGCGAGGATTTCACGGACGAACACATCATGGATGCGGTCGACTTCGGTTCGGTGGACAACCTGCGTGCCAAGGAACGCGAGGGCTACTTTCACAACACCTCACTTCGGCTGCGTAATGCCGACGATCCCGACACGCTCAAGGTGCGCCGGGCCAAGGTGGGTGGATTCCATGAGGACCTCGATCCGGAACAGGCTGAATGGGTGGAGAAACGGGTCAGCGAGCGTTGCCACCCGGCGCTGGGCTACGGCAAAAAGTAGCGCCTGAAGATCACCGCAAGCCTGGCCGGCGCCACGCAAACATTCCGGTGCGGTTTTCCGGCTTATCGGGGTGGTGGCATGACGCAGGCATGAAAAAGGGGTGGCTCCAGGCCACCCCTTTTTGCTTTGGCGGACAGTGCCCGCCGGGGCGGATCAGTAGCCCTCGGGCTTGTAGAACAGGCGCCGCAGGCGGGCCATCGGGCCGTTGCCGTTGACCACAATGATGAATACCTTGCGCAGCATGCCCTCCGGACACTTGAGCTCCTTCACGCCATGCCAGGAATTGCCCCGGCGCTGGAAGAGGAAGGAACGATTGCCCATGGCATTGGCGGTGATGGCGCCCTCGAAGTCTTCAAACGCCGGAGCGCTGTTGCGCGAGAACTTGCCATTGTCATCAAGCACCAGCGTCTCGCCGCCCCACGAGGCATCCCAGTCCTCTTCGGTGTTGAAATAGAAGATGTGGGAACCCAGCTTGCGCTTGGCATCGCAGTGGGGCGATACCGAGGCACCGCGCGGTGCATAGTGCCAGTGATAGCTCAGAGTGAACTGCGAGGTGTTGAACAGGCGGCGCAGAAAGCCCTGATACACCGGCCCGTTCAGCTCGGTAATCAGCTGATGCCAGGCGGGATGAATTTCGAGGTCGGGACGATACTCCAGCGCATAGCGGTCATGCGGCTGCTGGCCGTGGGCCCGCTTGCGGCCAAAGCTCGGCTTCATGACATCCAGCGACGGCATATTCGCACGCAGCAAATCGAATGCTTCGGGCCGCAGAACCCCTTCCGGGTTGAGCCACGGGTACGGTTCGGCGTCGCGGAATTCACTGGTGGTGATAGAGGCCAGCTTCTGTGAATCGAGTAGCTCGGCCGGTAACTCCTGTGTCTGTGCTCTAGCGGCTTGAGACATGACTCTGTCCTCCTGTTTGTGGTGCATCGCGACGCGACGCGGCGTCGAGCTGCAAATGTCCAATGACCTCGCGCACGATCGGTGTCAGTTCATCCAGGCTGTCTGCCGGAGTCGGCAGCGCATCACCGAAGCGCGCCGCGCGGCCGCTTTTGATCAGTTCCCCGTGCATCAGTTCCGTCTGGCGCGGCGGCAGGATCAAGCCGCGTTCAAGCAGACGGGCGCACAGATAGCCCAGCCCCTGCTGGGGGCGCACACTGCCACGTCTATTATAACGCGGCCGTGTGGCACGGTCTGCGATGCTTGCGCTCAGGCGCTGCCACGGGTTCGGCCGGCGCGTTTGCAGCGGCCAGATCAGCAGGGGACGTCCCCGGCTGGCCACATCCGCAAGCATCGATTCACTCTCTCCGGTGACCACCACTGCCTCCGCGTGCTCCAGCGCCAGCGCGTAGGGATTGTTGTTCTGGTCATCGGGCTGCCATGCGTAGAGCAGGTCGTCTTCTGTCAGACCTTCTCGCAGCGCGCCCAGCGCCGGTGCGGTACGGCGGCTGGTGACTACCAGTAGACGGGCGCCGAGTTGCTTCGCCCAGGCACTGGATTCGCGCGCCAGCCGCCGGGCATCGTCGGGATCCAGACGATGCGAACGTGAATCGCCGCCGACCAGTACGGCGACGCGGCGTTTGGCGTCGAGCCAGGGCTGCCACTGGCCGGTTTGCTGCGGCAGCGCAGGGCCTTGTCCGGCGTTCAGCGGCAGCATGGTTTCAAATTGCGCCGGGTGCACAGGCAGCCCGAAATG
>SLLK01000155.1 GCA_007134115.1 Gammaproteobacteria bacterium
CGCCTGTTCACCGGTTTCGCCAAGTGGGCGCCGGACCTGGGCTTTGATCATGCCCTGCAGCTGGGTGTTTCGGGTGGCTACACGCGTGAGTTCCAGCAAGTCGAAGAGCACAGCAGCGCGCGGGTGGAGTCCTGGGAAGGCGATGCCTGGTTCGCCGGTGTGGACGCGGTCTACAAGTATGACGCCGGGCGCAGCTTTGGTCACGGTGATCTCACCGTGCAGGCCGAGTACTTCTATCGCCAGCGTGATCTGACCTATCGCAACCGGGTGCCGATTGAACTGGATGACGAGAACGAGTTCGTCGAAGACCGCTTTGACCAGAAGCACAAGCAGGATGGTGCCTATCTGCAGGCGGTCTATGGTGTGGCCCCGCGCTGGCGTGCCGGTGCACGCTGGGATGTGGTCGGCATCAATAACCAGGCGTTCCAGGACGAGGAAAACGGCGGCTTCCGCGAGCAGACCAGAACCTCCAGCCGCTACACCGGGATGGTGACCTTCCTGCCTACCGAGTTCTCGCGTCTGCGTCTGCAGTTCTCGCGTGGCGATATTGACGAGGGCGGTGGTGAAACCGAGACCTTCAACCAGCTGTTCCTGCAGTATCAGATCAGCATCGGCGCGCATGGTGCGCACGCATTCTGATATCCGGTGTGACGGACGCCGGCCTTGGGGCCGGCGCAGGAGTCAAGTGATGATGTACAGAGTATGGTGTTTCTTCGTATTGATGATTTTCAGCGTGGTGGCCCAGGCCGAACTGCGCGTCGCTGCCACCACCCCCAATATGGGCATGCTGGCCCGCACTGTGGGCGGTGAGGCGGTGGAAGTGACCGTGATGGCCCCGCCGGACCGGGATGTGCATTATCTGGACGCACGTCCCGGCATGATGGCTGCCTTGCGACGTGCCGACCTGGTGGTTTCCGTGGGCGCCGATCTGGAGGTCGGCTGGTTGCCGGCGGCGCTGGAAGGGGCCAATAACCGCGATGTAAGAATGGGTACGCGGGGTTATTTTGAGGCGACCCGCAAGATTGAACTGATCGAGACCGGTGCGGCCGCGGATCGGGCCGGCGGTGATGTGCATCCGGCGGGGAATCCGCATTTCTACTATGATCCGGTGCGCACGGCCGACGTGGCGATGGCCATGGCCGAACGCCTGGGTGAACTAGACAGCGAGCGGGCTGACTATTACGTCGACAATGCGGCGCGTTTCCGTGCGTCGGTTGATGAGCGTATGGCGGACTGGCAGCGGCGCCTGCAGGATGCACCGGGAATGGTACAGTTCCACAAGGACGCCAATTATCTGGCCGCGCGTTTTGATGTGCCCATGCTCGGTGATATGGAGCCGTTGCCGGGTATTCCGCCGACGGCCCGTCATCTGCGCGAGCTGGTGAATGAGCTGCGTGAGCGCGACGGCGTGATCACTTATCTGGTGTACCATCCGTCGGGCGCGGCTGAATTTCTGTCCGGTGAGCTGGGTTGGCCCAAACATCAGTTGCCCAACAATGTATCGGTAGACGCCGACGCCGCGGCATACTTTGAACTGATCGACCGCTGGGTCGCGGCGCTGGCCGGAGAGTAAAGGCATGAGTGTGGTGCCACTGCTGGAGATGCAGAATCTGGTGGCAGGGTATGCGGGGCCCGTGGTGGGCCCCGTTTCTTTTGCCGTGTATCCGGGCGAGGTGCTGGGACTGGCGGGGCCCAATGGCGCCGGCAAATCCACCCTGATCGGCGCCATTACCGGCACCAGCCGGCGCTTTTCCGGGCTGATAACGCGGGCGCCGGGCCTGAGTGTGGCGCACCACCGGCAGCGCCCCGAACTGCCGCCCGAAGTGCCCATGCTGGGCCGTGAGCTGCTGCGCCTGACCGGTGCGGAGACGGCGCAGCCACCGGCGCTTTTGCAGCCACTCCTGGATATGCCGATGGCCCGGCTTAGTGGCGGCCAGTTTCAGTTTCTCCAGGCCTGGGCCTGTCTGGCCGGACGGGCCTCACTGGTGTTGCTGGATGAGCCCACCAACAACCTCGACCAGCGCGGTATCGATGCGTTATCCGAACTGCTGTCCGTGAAACGACCCGAGCGGGCCGTGGTGGTGGTCAGTCACGAGCCGGATTTCCTGGCCCGCCATTGCAGCCGAATCGTGGAGGTGCACCAGTGACCTGGTCGTTGCTGATTGATCCGCTGTTTCGCACCGCGCTGTTGACCGGCCTGGTGCTGGCGCTGGTGCTGCCGTTGCTGGGTGCATATCTGCATCTGCGCCGCGAGTGGCTGGCTTCACTGGGCCTGAGTCACATGGGCGCGGCCGGCGGTATTCTCTCGCCGGTGCTGGGCTGGCCCGTCCTGTTAAGCGCTTTTGTGGCTGCGGCGCTGGCGGCGCTGGTGAAAAGCCTGTGCATGCGTCCGGGTAATGCGCGTTATGCGTTGCTGATGCTGGTCGGCTGGTCGATGGCGCTGCTGGCGGCCAGCGCCACCTACCAGGGAGAGCTGCTGGCGCAATCGCTGATGCGGGGGCAGTTGTATTTTGTTTCCACGCCGCATTTGTGGGCGGCGCTGGGTTTGCTGGTGGTGGTGGCCGTGGTTTTGCCCTGGCTTTCACCCCGCTTGCAACTCGAGCGCTTTTTTCCCGATCACTTTGGCGCCAACCGTATCTCACCGTGGCCGCATCGCCTGGCTTTCGACCTGCTGGTGGTCGGCGCCGTGGTGCTGGGCACGCTGGCGATGGGTGTGATGGCCGCCTTCGCGCTGATTTTTGTACCGCCGTGGGTGGCGTTCGCGCTGGCCCGTGGCTGGCGGGCCGGTCTGCTGCTCAGCGTGGCGCTGGGCGTGGTCAGTTATATGGCAGCCTATGTGGTGGCCATCTGGCTGGATCAGCCTTTTGGCCCGGTGCTGGTCGCGGCCTTGCTGATCATGGCGCTGTTGCGGCTGTTCCGGCGCTGGTCCGCCTGATTGAGAAAGCCGCCTCTGCCGCCTATAATGACGCAGTCTTTTTGCGTTTCCCATAAGGGATGCAGGCTTTAACAGTCCGGAAAAATACGCGTTCTTGCTGTCCCGCACTTGCTGGTCGACTCCCGCCTGTCCCTGTCCCCGGGTTCCGCTGGAGCAGCGGGGTAGCAGACCGTTATCCGGCGGATGACCCGGCGGCTTGTCCAGCGTCTTTGATGGTCTTTTCCATGGCCTTGCTTGCGCCCGTTTTACGTCAGGGAGAATCAGGTCATGTGCTTGTTTCGTATCATTATTCCCGTTTTTTTTCTGCTTTGTGGATTGTCAGCTCATGCGGCCGGCGGTCACTGGGCTACCGACGACGCCACGGTCGTGTCTCCGGGGCAGTGTGAGCTTGAGTTGTGGGACCAGCGTCGCGACAGTGAAACCTCGGAGACGGTGCTTTCGCCAGTATGTAATTTTGGCGGACCCGGCGATATCGAGTGGACGCTGGCGCTGAATCACCTTCGTGCCGGCGGTGACGACGCACTGGAAGCCGGTTTGGGCGCCAAGCACCTGGTGCGCGAGATCGGTGGATATGACTATGGTATCGGCATTGCCGGCGGCGTGGGTTTCAGCGATGAACGAGACCGCATGGAAACCGCTGAAGTTTACGTGCCGTTTACCTTGCCGTTTTTTGATCAGCGCATGCATCTGCATCTTAACGCCGGCTGGGAATATGACCGGCGTCGTGCCAATCGGCACGATGCCACCTGGGCGGTGGCCATGGATATGGAGCTGTGGGGGCGGGCCACCCTGATCGGCGAAGTGTTTGGCAGCGACAGCGGAGAGACGGCCGTGCAGGGCGGCTGGCGCTATGCGTTCGCGCGGTGGGACGCCACGCTGGACATGAGCTGGCTGCGCCAGACGGGTGACGACAGCGATGTGTGGACCACCATCGCCCTGAATATCGGCTTCGGGTCCTGATCGGCAGCGGGAGTACACGGATGGAGATCAAAGAAGATGTCCGCACGCTGCGGGATTATTTTGAACAGGAAGACTGGGCCGGCCTGCGCGATTACTTCGAGGCGCAGCGGGTCCAGGATATTGCGGCGCTGCTCAGCGAGCTTGGCGACAGCGAAGAGCTGGTCGAGATATTTCGCCAGCTCGACAGCGAACAACGCCCGCAGGTTTTCTCGTATCTGTCACCTGCCGACCAGGCCGGCCTGCTTGAAGCCCTGAGCAATCAGGAAGCACGCTTCCTGCTTGCCAATATCCTCCCCGACGATCTGACCGCCCTGCTAGAGCGCCTGCCGCGCGATACGGTTGAACAGACGCTCAAGTTGTTGTCTGCGGATACCGTCAAGCAGGTCATCCGGTTGCTGGGCTATCCTGAGGAGAGCGCCGGCCGTTTGATGACGCCGCATTTCGTCTCGGTGCAGCCGGACTGGAGTATGGGCGCGGCGCTGGAGCACATTCGCGAGCAAAGCGAAAAAGGCGAGACGGTCAATATCATCTTTATCACCGATGCCGGTGGCCGTCTGCTCGACGCGGTCAAGCTCAAGCGGTTTATTCTTGCGCCACCCGCGGAACGGGTGGAAACCCTGCTCACCGATCAGGTGATTAGCGTACCGGCGTGGGAAGACCGTGAGGAAGTCGTGCGCGCCATGCAGCACTACGACCTTGAAGCCATGCCGGTGGTGGATAACCACAATGTGCTGCTGGGCATTGTCACGGTCGACGACGTCATGGACGTGGCCCAGGAGGAAACCACCGAAGACTTCCAGAAAATGGGTGGCGTGGGCGTGCTCAATCTCAGCCTGCGAGACGCCCGGCCGTCGCTGCTGTATCGCAAGCGCGTTGGCTGGCTGGTGCTGCTGGTGTTCGTCAATATCTTCAGCGGCGCGGCGATTGCCCATTTCGAGGCCACCATTGAGGCAGTCATTGCACTGGTATTCTTCCTGCCGATGCTGGTCGCCAGCGCCGGTAACGCCGGCGCCCAGGCGTCGACCCTGATGGTTCGCGCGCTGGCCACCGGCGATGTCACGGCGGCGGACTGGCTGCGCTTGTGGGGCAAGGAGTTGGCGGTCTCGGGCGCGCTGGGGATTACTATGGGCTTCGCCGTATCCATGATCGGTCTGTGGCGCGCCGGCCCGGAAGTCGGGATCGTGGTGGCGCTGGCCATGCTGTGCGTGGTGGTGATGGGCAGTATGCTGGGCATGTTGTTGCCTATTGTGCTGGCCCGTTTCAAGCTCGACCCCGCCACCGCCAGCGCGCCGCTGGTGACCACTGTTGCCGATATCTTCGGCATCCTGATCTATTTCTCGATTGCCACCGCGATTCTGACGGTGCCGCCGGTGCCGGGTTAAGCCATACACCGATGGCGTGTGCGCCGTAGTGAGCGCAACCGGGCCGGCGGGTGGAGACGCGCCCGGCGTTTGATGGCGATGGCGTATACGGGGGAGATGGCTGGTGACCTATCCGGGGACATGGTTAGCCGGCAGTGACGTGCGGTGGCGGTTTTGCCGCGCGCTGGGCCTGGCCGGCGTCGGCCTGATGCTGTTTGCCCTGGGGTTTTCCAAAAGCCTGCAGAATGTCGGTATGGGGCTGGCCCTGCTGGCGTTGCTGGTGGCTCTTCCCGGGGCTTGTGCGCGGGAATTCTTCAGCGACCGGCTGGTGCAACTCACGGGTATCTGGATTGCGTTGCTGGCCGCGCTGGCGGTGATGAATGCCGCTTTGATACCAGAGACTGCTGAGCATCAGTACGACTATATCTGGAAACTTTCCCGTTTGTTTCTGATTGTGCTGACCGGATGGTGGGTGGCCCGGGTCGAGCGCGGGCCGTTTATTGCCTGTGTCATTGTGATTGCCGGCTGCACCCTGGGCGGCTTGTATCATCTGCATCAGCTGGGCTGGCTGGTGTACTGGCCGGGCGTGCGGGTGCCGGGCCATCTGATCTGGGAAGGAAAACAGTTCTACACCCTGCTCTCCGCGACCCTGCTGATGGCGCTCGTGGTGCTGGCCCGGGATCTTGTCGGCCCGCGCGGCGGCCGGTTCTTCTGGCTGCGTTTGTTGCCATGGCTGGTTGCCTTGCTGGTGGCGCTCAACGGGTTGTTGCTGATGCGTTCCCGGGGTCCGCTCCTGGCACTGATCATCGCCATTGGCGTGCTCGCATTCCTGGCCTGGCGGATGTATCGGGCAAGTCATGATGCGGCGAAGCCGGATCAGCCGGTATGGCGCAAGTATGCCGGGGCCGCGCTGGTGGTGATCCTGGTTGCCGCGGTGGTGTCGGCAGGGCTGGTCGCCAACAGTGCGAAGTTTGCACAGGACCGTGCGGCGGTCGTTGCCCTGATACAGGCGCCGGAGGCCATTCCGGAGACCAGTCTGGGGATCCGGCTGCATCAGTGGCGCGAGGGCGTGCGCTTGTGGCAGCAGCGTCCGTTGTTTGGCTGGGGGCCGGGTGCCGGCAGGTATCTGCACGCACAGGCGGATTTGCCGCCCCGCGCCGCGCGCTCCGCTCTGCACCATTTTCACAGCGTGCCACTCGACCTGCTGATGTGGACGGGGCTGGTCGGTGTGGGTTTGCTGGTCTTGATGGCCCGCGCGTGGTTCCGCGGTTTCTCGCAGGTCTTGTTGCGCGACGATGTGGATGGCCGGTGTGCGCGTGTCGCTCTGGCGGCCGGGGTGATGTTTCTGGTCGCCGGTCTGACCCAGACCTACCTGACTTCGCAGGTGACCTGGTTCTATCTGGCGGCGTTTCTGGGGCCGGTGTATGGGCACGCATTTTCGCGTGCTCGCGAAAATGCGTGAGTTTCAGGTTTTCAGTTTTTGTGATAACCGGCGGGGGATATTTTGGCGCTTCC
>SLLK01000010.1 GCA_007134115.1 Gammaproteobacteria bacterium
CCGAGAATCGCCAGCGGCGTGAACAGCGCCAGCCCCAGAATCATGTAGCCGATCTGGCTGACAATGTGAAAGGACAGAATACGACGGAACTCGAACTGCGCCGCCGCGCCCAACACGCCGGTCACCATGGTCAGCCCGGCCATCCACAGCAACACCTGATGCGTGTAGCCCACATCACCATCAAAGACCAGCGTGAACATGCGGAACAGCGCGTACACCCCGACCTTGGTCAACAGCCCGGCGAACAGCGCCGACACCGCCACCGGCGGCGTGTGGTAGGAAGCCGGCAGCCAGAAGAACAAGGGGAACGCTGCCGCCTTGATCCCGAAGGACACCATGAAGAGCATGGCAATCACCGTCACCAGTCCTTCGTGTTCGGTGTCCTGCAGCTTGAGCGCAATATCGGCCATATTGAGCGTGCCTACCATGCCGTAGAGCAGGCCCACTGCAGTCAGGAATATGGCCGATGAAAACAGGTTAATGGTGACGTACTTGATGGCCCCTTCCATCTGCGCGCGCTCGCCACCCAGCACCAGCAGGGCAAACGAAGCCACCAGCATCACCTCGAACCAGACGTAGAGGTTGAAGATGTCACCGGTCAGGAATGAACCGCATACGCCGGCCAGCAAAAGATGCAGCAGGGGGTAGTAACCGAAGTGCTCATGACCCCGGCTCACCGTCGCCAGCGAATACAACGCCACGGCAAAGCCCATGATGCCCGCCAGCACCACCATGATCGCGGCCAGCAGATCAGACACCAGTACGATACCGAAGGGTGCGGCCCAGTCACCAAAGGCCATGACCAGTACATCGGCCTGCCAGGTGGCCCACAACAGGGCGATGCTGATCAGCAACAGGGCGCCGGTACCCAGCACACTGATGACGCGCTGCGCCAGGGGCGAACGCCACAGGGCCAGCGACAACGCGCCCAGTACAAGGGGCAGCAGGACCGGAAGGGCAACCAGTATAGTCATGTATCGGTTCCCTTCATCTCATCCAGGTCTTCTTCACCCACCACCTGATAGGCGCGGTTGATCAGCACCACGGCGAACGCCAGCACACCGAAGCTGATCACGATGGCGGTCAGGATCAGCGCCTGCGGCAGCGGATCGGCCATCACTTCGGGAATAGCGCCGCCCTCACCGATCAACGGTGGCGCGCCACGCGTCAGTCCACTAACCGTGAAGATCAGCAGATTGGCGGCATTGCTCAGCAGCAATAGCCCGATCACGAGTTTGACGATGCTGCGCCGCAGCATCATGTAAACGGCCGCGGCGTACAGTCCGCCCACTACGTATGCAAGTAACGGCTCCATCAGTCCTGTGCCTCCGCCAGTGACATAACAATGGCCATCACCGAACCCAGCACCACCAGGTAAACGCCGATATCAAACACCAGCGGCGTACTGAGCTTGAGCTCACCCACCGCCGGCACCTCCAGTATCAACCACTGGCCGGTGAAAAACGCCTGACCGAAGAACACCGCAGGCACCCCGCTGAGCGCGGCTAACACCAACCCCACACCCACCAGGGTGCGCGGATCAGCACGCAGCATGGTGCGTACTGTGTCCACATCAAAGGCGAACAGATAGACCACAAAGGCGCAGCCGGCCACCAGCCCGGCAATGAAGCCGCCGCCGGGCAGATCATGCCCACGCAGCAGCAGGAACACCGAGAACACCAGCAGCAGAGGCAGCAGCAACCGCGCCGCAGTGCGCAGAATCAGCGAGTAGGAGTTCACTGTTTCGCACCTCCCGCCGGCGCACGGAAGTTCATCATGGCAAATACACCGATAGCGGCCAGCGCCAGCACGTAGATCTCGCCCAGCGTATCCAGGGCACGGAAATCAACCAGAATCACGTTGACCACGTTGCGCCCGAAAGCCTCGGGATAGCTCACATCCACAAAATAGGTGGAAATGGTTTCCTGAATTTGCACATCGATGGCGGTGAGCATGAGCAAAGTCATCAGACCGCCGAAGGCCAACGCCACAGTGACATCGCGCAGCCGCGCCAGAGGTCCGGTGATGCGGGAAAAATTGGGCAACTTGAACAGCGCCAGCACCAGCAGAATCACGGTCAGCGTTTCCACCAGCACCTGCGTGATAGACAGGTCGGGCGCGCTGAACAACACATAGACCAGCGCCACACCGAAACCGAGCACACCCATGGCCGCTACCGCCGCCAGCTTGGAACGCAGCACGCAGGCGGCAATTGCGGCCGTGACCAGCACAGCAGCGATGACTGCTTCGTGAGCACGCACATCGGTGAAATCGGGCGGGGCCAGATGAATTCCGTAGCGGGTGAGCAGCGTATAGCCGACCACCGCCACCGTAGTCAGCATGATAGTGAGCAGGTAGTGCCGCATATAGCCGTTCTGCAGCACGCGCGTCTGCCAGGCGGCCAGCGCGTTGAGCCCGTCCATGGTGCGTTCGTAACCGCGCTCCGGGCCCCAGTGATTGAAGTTCAGCGGCCCATTGAACAGCTCACGCAAACGATCCCACAGCAGGTAGAGCACAATACCGGCAGCGACGCTGAAGGCGCTGAGTATTAGCGGCACATTGATACCGTGCCACAGCGACAAATACATACCGGTGGGCTCGCCATACACCGAGGCCGCAGCGGCCGAGACCAGCGAACCACCCGGCAGCCATGGCAACACACCGAATACCAGGCTCAGCGTGGCCAGCACAGCCGGCCCGATCACCATCGATGGCGGCGCCTCATGCGGCTTTTTCGGGGTGTCCACCGGAGCGCCGAAGAACGGTCGCACAATCACGATGGCGGCCACCGCCACCACCAGCATCGCCGATACCACCGCGAGTACACCAATCAGGCGGGCAGCGTAATGTGCTTCCAGTACCGCCTCGAACATCAGCTCCTTGGCGACGAAACCGAACAGCGGCGGCAACCCGGCCAGAGACAGCCCGGCAATGACTGCAAACACGGCGGTCACCGGCATGCTGCGGCGCAGGCCGCCCAGCCGGAGAATGTCCTTGGTGCCCGTCTCATGATCGATAGCGCCGGCAATCATGAACAGCGCGCCCTTGTACAGCGAGTGCGCCAGCAGAAAAGCCATCGCCGCCATGGCCGCCGTGGCCGTGCCAATGCCGATCAGCATGGTCAGCGTGCCCAGCGCCATCACGGTGGAATATGCCAGCACCCGCTTGATGCCGGTACTGCGATAGGCCATCCACACGCCGGTGAGCATGGTCAGGCCACCGAATACGGTGAGCAGGGTCATCCACAACTCGGTGCCACCGAGCGTGGGATTCAGGCGCGCCAGCAGGTAGACGCCGGCCTTGACCATGGTGGCCGAGTGCAGGTAGGCGCTGACCGGAGTCGGCGCGGCCATGGCGTTGGGCAACCAGAAATGAAACGGCACCTGCGCCGACTTGGTGAACGCCCCCGCCAGCACCAGCAACACCATGGCCAGATACCAGGGGTGCTCGCGCAGCACCTCGCCCTCACCCAGCAGCTCCGACAGTTCGTAACTGCCCCCCACCACGGCCATCATCACCAGCCCGGCGAGCAGCGCCAGCCCGCCGCCGACCGTGACCAGCAGCCCCTGCAACGCGCAGCGGCGCGCCTCCTTGTCTTCGTGATTGAAGCCGATCAACAGATAGGAGGTGATACTGGTCAACTCCCAGAAGACGAACAGCGTGATCACATTGTCGGACAGCACCAGGCCCAGCATGGAAGCCATGAAGGCCAGGATCAGCACATAGAAGCGACCGAGGTAGGCATGCCCGGCGAGATAACCACCGGCGTAGATCACGATGAAGGTGCCGATCACGCTGATCAGCAGGGCAAACAACAGGCTCAGCCCGTCGACCAGAAACGACATCTGTATATCGAGGCCGGGGAACCACGGGTAGGCGATGACGTGGGTCTCGCCGCCGGCCACCGAGGGAACGAAGCCGGCGAAATACACCGACAGGGCGGCCGGCAACAGCGCCAGCACCCAGCCCGAGCGGGCGCGGAACATACCGTGCACCCAGGGGGCCAGCGCAGCAAGAGCAAAGCCGGACAAAACCGCTGTCAGCATGATTGCAAGCTTTCCTGAATCGGGTCCGGGCTATGCCTGCCGCCGGCCCGACGGGGGCGCGGCAGAGCCGGAGGCCAGAAACGATGAGTCCGTCACACCTTGCCACCAAAAGGCCTGAGGAGCGCCACAAGGGCCGGACCGACGACCACGCCCGGGCGTGACCGGCCCCGGAGAATAGCCAAGGGCCTGTTGAAAATCAAGGAAGCAACGCCGGACTTGAGGAAACGCTGACTCAATCCGGGGGCCACAGGCACCGGCCGGCTGACTGCGCCATCTGCTCCAGATAGCGCGCGTGATCGCCGGCCTCCTCCTCGCTGGCACGAATCACCCGGCGCGGCTGCTCGGCCTCGGCTACCGGGCGCCGCCCTGCGGCATGGCGCTGCTCGCCACCATCACCATTGGTCACACTGTCACCGGCAAACAGCGCGACCTGACCGCCGGTCATCGCCAGATACACATCGGCCAGAATCTCGGCATCAAGCAACGCGCCATGCAGCTGGCGCTGGGTATTGTCTATACCGTAACGCTGGCACAACGCATCCAGACTGTTGCGTTGCCCCGGGTGCAGCCGGCGCGCCAGTTCCAGCGTATCGAGCACCTGGCAGCACTCACCGATATCGGCCGGCGCCTGCGTCAGCCGCGCGAGCTCGGCATTGATAAAACCGACATCGAACGGTGCATTGTGAATAATCAGCTCGCCGCCATTCACGAAGGCCAGGAAGTCATCACTGATCTCACTGAACACCGGATTGTGGCGCAAATCCTCCAGCGTCATGCCGTGGACTTCGGCCGCACCCTCGTCCACCTCGCGCTGCGGATTGATGTACTGGTGAAAACGTTGCCCGGTCAACCGCCGGTTCACCATCTCCACACAGCCAATTTCGATGATGCGATGCCCGCCCGCCGGATCCAGCCCGGTGGTTTCAGTATCAAGCACAATCTGGCGCATTGCATTCACCACTCACTGTTGACCGTTCACCGTTGACTTGCCCCCATCTCATCAATCCCCCGATTCGCCAACTGGTCCGCCAGTTCATTGCCGGCATTGCCGGTGTGTCCACGCACCCACTGCCAGTTGATCCGGTGCTGTTGCGCCAGTTCATCCAGGCGTCGCCACAGATCTGCATTCTTTACCGGTTTCCCGGCGGCGGTTTTCCAGCCCTTGCGCTTCCACGCGGGCAGCCATTGATTGATGCCGTCCTTTACGTAGCGCGAGTCGGTGTACAGGGTCACCTCACAGGAACGCTTGAGCGCTTCCAGCGCCCGAATCGCCGCCATGAGCTCCATGCGGTTATTGGTGGTGTGCTGCTCACCACCGTGAAGCGTACGCCGCCGACCGGCGCCGTCAAGCACCACACCCCAGCCACCCGGCCCCGGATTGCCGCGGCAGGCGCCGTCCGTGTGAATGGTCACCTCAGTACTCATCCCGTTCCTCCCGTCACCACATCTCCCGCGAGCTCGCGAACGGGCCTGTTCCAGCGCACACCCACCGGCGTCATCGCGATCACCCTCTTGCGCGCCAGCAGCGCAAAGCCACCGGCCAGCCACGCCATGTGCCAGCCACCCATACGGTCGAGCGGGGCCAGCCGTTGCAACCATCGCTCACTGGATACGGGCGGCCGATACAGCAACCGTCGGTGCGCCAGCACATCATAGCCGGCTTGCGCCAGGCGCCGCCGCAACACAGCGGCCGCCGGAGGGCGCCGGGGCAGACGTGACGACCAGGGTGACACCGGGCGCGTACCGAACACCAGCAGGCAGCCTTCGGGCATCAGAACCCGATCCGTCTCTGCCAGCACCGGCTCGAAGTCGGCGCAATGATCCAGCGTCCAGGGCAACACCACCAGCGCCATACTTTCGGTAGCCAGTGGCACGCTGGCCACATCAGCGTGCAAGTCGCCCGCCCCGGCCGCGCGCATCAGATACATGCGACTGAGCGCCAGCCTGTCGCGCACATGCGCCGACAATCGCCTGCCGCCCACCTGCAAGCCGAACATGCCGCCGAGGTGCTCGCTGAACAGGCGCACCCAGTGTTCGGTCTGGCGCCAGCGATAATGCTCGGCCGGGGATTCGGCGGCTGCACCCCGGTTCGTCATGCTGGCCATCACGGCTGGCACGGGTCGTGGCATGGCGCGAATCTCCCGGGCACCCTGGCTGGGGCTATGTTAGCAGACAGCCGCCCGCCGATCAGGGGGTCACGCCAGTATTGACGCCTCCGCCGGCGCCTGCGAGCATGACCGCATGATCAAGGTCACCCCCGTACCGGCGTTCAGCGACAATTACATCTGGGTATTGCATGAAGATGGCGGCACAGCCGCCACCGTCGTGGACCCGGGTGAGGCTGCGCCCGTTCGTGCTTTTCTTGAGCGCAACAATTTGCAGCTGGCCGCCATCCTGATCACACACCACCATCCGGATCACACCAACGGACTGGCCGAACTCACAGATGACCGGATCCCGGTGTACGGCCCGGCGCAAGAGAAGGTTCCCGGGGTGACAGTGCCCGTGGGGGGCGGCGATTCGGTCCGCCTGGCGCACCCTGACCTGACGCTGGGGGTGCTTGATGTCCCCGGCCATACCCTGGGCCATATCGCCTACACGGGCCGGGACATTCTGCTCAGTGGCGACGCGCTGTTCAGCGTCGGCTGTGGCCGGTTATTCGAAGGCACGGCGGAGCAAATGCTTGCC